>CAZKER010000265.1:0-2123 GCA_964551845.1 uncultured Cyanobium sp. | reverse complement strand
GTTGGCGGCCCGCGGGGCCCGCTCCCTGGTGTTGGTGGGCCGGCGTCCCGATCCCCAGCTGGTGGAGCAGCTGCGCAGCCAGGGCGTCGCTTGCCTATCCGTGGCCTTTGATCTGGCGGCTGATCCGCCGGAGCAGCTGGCAATTGCTCTGCGGGGCAAGCCCCTGGCGGGCCTGTTCCATGCGGCCGGCCAACGCGACGACGGCCTGCTGGAAGGGCAGAGCCCGGCGCGGCAGGCGGCGGTGATCGGTCCGAAATGGGGTGGCTGGCAAAGGTTGGAGCAGGCCTGCCGGCTGGCGGGATGCCAGCCGGCGTTTGGCGTGGCTTTCTCATCGATGGCGGCCCTGCTGGGGTCGCCGGGGCAAACCAGCTACGCCATCGCCAATGGGGCCCTCGATGGGCTGGCTGCCGCGGAACTGGCTGACGGGGAGTCCGGCTGCCCCTTGCTGGCGGTGCAGTGGGGCCCCTGGGCCGGCGCCGGCATGGCCCAGGGGCTGGAGCGGCGCTTCCAGGCCCTGGGGGTGGGCCTATTGCCGCCCGAGCAGGCCTTTGAGGCCCTTGGCTTGCTGCTGGAGCGGGGCCGGCCCGGCAGCGTGGCGGTGCTTGACAACGACTGGCCCCGGTTGGCGGGCCAATTGGGCAACCGTCAAGCGGCGGTGCTGCAACCGCTGCTAGCTGCCAGCGCCGCTGGCCAGGGGGGAGCGGCGCAAGAGGCCCTGCGCCGCCAGCTGGCGGTGGCCGACGATGGGCAGCGCTCCAGCCTGGTGGTGGAGCTGCTGCAGCAGAGCCTGGCCACGGTGATGGGACTGGATGACGCCTCCAGCCTCGATCCGGGCGATTCGCTGTTCCACATCGGCCTGGATTCGCTGATGGCCGTCGAACTGGCGGCCGGCATCCAGCGCGACCTGGGCGTCAAGCTTGAGCTCGAAGCGCTGGTGGGGGATCCCACGATCGAGGCCCTGGCGGCGGTGCTGCTGGAGACCCTGGTGGACCCTGCCGGCCGTGCCGATCGGGTGCTTGACCTGGGCAGGGAAGCCCAGCTGCCTGCCAGCTGGTGTCTGCCCGCCAGCCCAGCCGCCACTCCAAACGAGCCAGCGCCAGTGCCTCCGGGTGAGGCAATCCTGCTCACAGGTGCCTCGGGTTTTCTGGGGGCCTATCTGCTGGCGGGCCAGCTGCAGCGCTGGGAACATCTCCAGGTGCGCTGCCTGGTACGGGCCAGCGACCCCGCCAGCGGCGTGGCGCGGATCCGCGCCAACCTCGAGCGATACGGCCTCTGGCAGGACAGCTGGAGCGACCGCCTGGCGGCCGTGCCCGGCGACCTGGCCCAGCCCCGCTTCGGTCTCTCGGAGCATGGCTTTGCTGAGCTAGCTCAAGGCCTATGGGGAATCCTTCACAACGGGGCCCAGCTCAGCCAGATGGCCCCCTACAGCCAACTGGAGGCTGCCAATGTGGGCGGCACCCAGACGGTGCTCGATCTGGCGGTGCGTCCGGCCGCCGCCGGGCCCCTGCCCGTGCAGCTGATCTCCAGCGTGGCGGCCTTTGAGGCGGCCGCCTACCGCAACCGTGCGGTGCTGGAGAGCGACGACGTGGCCGAGTGGCGCGGCATCCACGTGGGCTACTCCCAGACCAAGTGGGTGAGTGAGCGGCGGGTGCTGGCTGCAGGCGCGGCCGGTCTGCCCGTCACCGTCTACCGCCCGCCGCTGATCGGCGGCCACTCCAAGACTGGGGCCTGGCACGACGACGACCTGCTGCACCGGCTGCTGCGGGGCTGCCTGGCCCTCGGCATGGCGCCGGATCTGCCCTGGGAGCTCGATCTGGTGCCGGTTGATTACGTAGCTGATGCGGTCACAGCCCTGGCCTGGACGCCGGAGGCGGTGGGGCGCAATTTTCACCTGCAGCATCCTCAGCCGATGCTGCTGGCCGATCTGCTTGGCAATCTGATCGAGCGGGGGGCACCGCTGGAGCTGGTGTCGATGGAGCGCTGGCTGGAGGCGATCGGTGGCGATCCTGCCAACCCCCTGCACAGCATTCGCGCCTTCTTTGTGCGGCGCTGGGGCGACGAGCAGCTCACCTACCCCGAGCTAAATCAGGCCGGGGTGCGGGCGCGGCCCAGCTGCCTGGCCA
>CAZKER010000264.1:0-4548 GCA_964551845.1 uncultured Cyanobium sp. | reverse complement strand
GCAGGCAGGAGCCCCCCTCGCCGCCACTGGCGCAGCTGGCGCCACTGCCCTCTCGCCTTCTCAGCCATGAGCAGCACGACCGCTCTGGTGCCCTATTCCTTTGAGGGGCACCGCATTCGGGTGAGCACCGATGAGCACGGTGAGGCCTGGTTCGCCGCTGCTGATGTCGCCGCCGCCCTTGGCCAGCAGCCGATCGCCAGGGGGCTGGCCAACTTGCGGGAGGAGAAGCAATGCCTCTATTCCCAGGAGGGCCCCGGCAGCGAGGGCTGCACCCTGGCCCTGATCAGTGAAGGCGGCCTACTGCGCCTGCTGCTGCTGGGCGACAGCCAGACGGCCTGGCGAATGCGGCGCTGGCTCACCCATGAGCTGCTGCCCGCCATCCAGCGCAACCAACAGGTCAAATCAAGGGCCCACTTATCAGGCCCGGCTGGGGAAAAGACCCAGATCGTGCAGGCGGTGCTGCGGCTTGCCGAGGAGATCATCGAGCTCACCGGCGTCGGGTACTCCGATGCGCTCCTCGCTGCCATTGAGGACATCGAGGCCAGCACCGGCCTCCACCTGGCCCTACTGCAACAGTTCCTTTGCGACACCCACTCTGCGGAATCAGCTCATCGGCCCGCTCAGCCGGTTGGCGGCCTGCGGCCTGCAGGTGCGCAATGACCTTGATGACTGGCAGCTCACTGCAGTCGGCCGCGACTGGGGCCACACCGTGCCCAGCTGGACAGGGGGCCAACGCTGCCAGCAAATCCTCTGGAATCCCGCGGTGATGACCGTGCTGCGGGAGGAGTTGCCATGAATACGCACACCCTGGTGTCCCGTTCCTGGAACGGCACACCAATCTCTCGGCGCGCCAGCGATGGCTATGTCAATGCCATGTGCAAAGCCAGCGGCAAGCAATGGACGAAGTACCGGGAAAGCGAGCGCTGCCAGAGCTATCTCGACGAATTGGCTGAAACCTCTGGAATTCGGATGTTTGACCTGAACGAGTCCCGCCAGGTCAAGAGCTATCGCCGCTCCTGGTTGATCGACACCCTCAAGCGCTACCGCGCCCAGCTGGCAGGAGGCTGATGGACACCCAGATAACGACCACTCGCCAGCGGGTCTGGGTCACAACTGCAGAGGCCTGCACCGCCCTGGGGATGAGCCGCGAAACCCTCCGCCAGCTGCGGTTGCGAGGGGTGCTCACCCCCGGCAAGCACTACAGGAGTTGGGGCTGCATCCAGGGCAGGGGGCCGCTGCAGTGGCACCTGGAAAACGTGGAGGCCACCATCACGGGCTGGAGCCGCAGGTATCTGCAGCACTGAAAACCACAAACTGGACGTAGGGTCATCTCTCTACGGGCGGTCGGGAACTGCCCAAGGCGTTCCTTGACCCAGTCCAAACCTCAAGGTCGTTCAGCTGACTCCAGCCAGCACTTCCCGCAGGCGATCCGCCGCTGGGGGAACAGCCTGGCGGTCAGGCTCCCGGCCGATTGCTTGCGTCAGGCCGGGCTGCAAGAAGGCGATGAGATCGACATCCTCATTGGACCAGACGGCCGCCTGAGCCTGGAGCCTGCGCAAGCTGGATCGCTCTGCTCTTGCCGCCGATCTGCGCCAGCTGCAGGCCACCATGCCACTCACCCCATCGGTGATCGAGCAGTGCCGCGCCGGTGAGCGCTGGTGATGACAGGCCATCAATGATCTATCTCGACACCAGCGTCGTGGTGGCTCTGCTGACACCGGAACAGAGCAGCTCGCGCGCCCTCGACTGGTTTGCGCAGTCCCGCGAACCCTTGATCAGCAGCGACTGGCTGATCACCGAAACGCACAGCGCCCTGGGCATGAAGCAGCGATTTCACGGCCTCAATGCTGAGGCACGACTGGCAGCCGGGGATCAGCTGGAGCGGCGGCTGCATAGACGCTGCAGAGCAGGGTGTCGACCTCGCTGCGCTCAGCGGTAGTGGTAACGGCAGGCCAGGATCACAAGTGTGGTCCCCTCCAACCGGTAGATGAGCCGATGCTCGTCGTCGATCCGGCGCGACCAGCAGCCCGAGAGGTTCTCCCGCAGCGGTTCCGGCTTGCCGATCCCCACAAACGCGTCGCGCAGACAGGCCTGGATCAGCTGGTTGATCCGCTTCAGCTGTCTGCGGTCCTGCCCCTGCCAATCGAGATAGTCCTCCCAGGCGGCGGGAGTCCAGGCCAGCCGCTCAGCTGACGGCATCGAGCTGATCGGCATCAATCAGGGGGTGCGCCAGCAGCTCCCCGCGTTCGGCCTGCTCCAGGGAGCGCTGCAGGTGGGCGGCGTTTGCGGGATAGCGCAGCAGATGCACCGTTTCCATCAGGCTGTTGTAGGTGTCGAGCGACATCACCACAGCACCCTGAGCGTGGCGCCGGGTGATGAGGGTCATATCGGCATCGGCTTCCACGCGATCGAGCACCGCCTTGAAGCTCTCGCGGGCCTCGGAAAAACTGACGACATGCATTGCACTGTCCAGCTACCTGTACAACAGCATAGGGCCCGCAGCCATGCAGCCATGGCGTCCCGGTGGTTATTGACGTGGATCACTGACCTGAAATCAGGAAATACCCCATGGCCCGATAACCCCGCAGCCGCCGCTCCCACATGCGTTGCGGCACCGGATGGCCGAGGTCGAGCCAGTCGATGATCCGCACGCTGGTTTTCCCCGTTTGATGCCGGTGCAGGCGGCCGGCGTACTGCTGCAGGGTGCCCTTCCAGGACACGGGCATTGCCAGCAGCAGGGTGTCGAGCGCTGGATGGTCGAAACCCTCACCCACCAAACGCCCGGTGGCCAGCACGATACGGGGCGCCTCCAGTGGCAACGCCTCTAGCGCGGCCAGGGTGGCGCTGCGCTGGCGTGCGCTCAGGCGGCCATGCAACAGAAACAGGTTCGGTACCTGATCAGCCAGAGCGTTGGCGATCGCCGTGATATGTCCGGTGCGCTCACTGAGAAGCAGCAGCTTGCGGCCCGCTTCCCAGCAGGCGAGGGCCTCGGCCACGATCCGTTCGGTGCGTGATTGATCCTCCACCAGCCGGCGCATCAGCTCCTGGATCGGCAGATCGGCGGGCAGCCCCTCGAGTTGATGGGTTCGGCTCACCAGTTCCAGGGTCTGGGGCGCTCCGGCGGGCCGCTGGGCGGTATGGCGGATGGGTCCGCATTGCATAAAAATGATTGGCTGCAGACCATCGCGGCGAACCAGGGTGGCCGAAAGCCCCAGCACGTAGCGGGCCTTCAACTGCTTGAGGATTGCTTCAAAGGAGGCGGCGGCGATGTGGTGACACTCGTCGACGATTACCTGCCCGTAGTTCTGCACCACGGGGTTGACCTCCCCCTTCCGCACCAAGGACTGCATCACGGCGATGTCGAGGCGGCCGGAGGGTTTGGCCTTGCCGCCAGCGATGCGACCGATCGCTTCAGCGGGGACGTCTAGGAAGGTTTGCAACCGCTCCTGCCATTGACGCAACAGCTCGGCCCGATGCACCAGCACCAGGGTGTTGGCCCCGCGGCGCGCCAGGATCGCTGCCGCCACAACGGTTTTCCCGAAGGCTGTCGGCGCTTGCAGCACGCCGATGTCATGGCGCAGCATCGCTTCCACCGCGGCTTCCTGGTCAGCGCGCAGCTGGCCCACGAAAGCCAGCTCCAGCGGTGAGCCCCTCTGGCGTTCATCCACCAGCTCCCAGCCGATCCCCTGCTCCTGCAGCAGAGCCTGCACTGGCTCCAGGCAGCCGCGCGGCAGGGCAATGTGTTGCGGAAAGTTTTCGGCGCAGCCGATCACCCGCGGCTTGTCCCACACCGACTGACGCATGGCCTGGGCTTTGTAGAAGGCGGGATTGGCAAAGGCCGCCAGGCGGATCAGGCGATTGAGCAGCGGCTGCGGCAACCCCGAGCGCTCCACATACAGCCGATCGGCCAGGGTGAGGCTGAGCGTCGCTGGCAGCGGCCCGCTGATCTTTGGCACCGGGGGATGGCCACCTCCGCTGGCGCCCTGGATCACGCTCTGCAGCCCCGCTAGAGACAAGCGCTGCAGGGTCGCCAGATAGCCCCACTGGTCGGGATAGGGCTGCAGGTCGTCATCCACGAACACGCTGCAGCCCCGCTGCCGAGCTTCCTTCTGCAGCGGCAGGGCGATCAGATTGCCGAAACCGCCCTTCGGCAGGGTGTCCTGGTTGGGGAACAGCCGGTCATAGGAGCTCAGCTCCAGCTGGCGTGTAGAGGAGCAGGTATGGCTGATCAGGGCGGCCCCCAGCTGGCGAGCCTCCCGCGCCGATATGGCCTCCTCGAAGAACACCCACACGTGGGCGCCCTCGCCAGAGCGGGAGATCTCCAGCGCTGCGGGCACCGCCAGCTCCCGGCAGGAGCGCAGAAAGGCCCGGGCGTCGTCCCGTCAGTCCTGCTCGTCAAAGTCGACAGCCAGCAGGTGGCAATGGTCGTTTTCCAGCAGGGGGTAGAGGCCGATTGTGTGGTCTCCGGCCAGATGGCCATAGATCGCTTTATCGCTGAGCGGCAGCAGCTCCCGGCATTGGCAATCGCGGCAGGCCACCCGCGGCTTT
>CAZKER010000263.1:0-5281 GCA_964551845.1 uncultured Cyanobium sp. | reverse complement strand
CGCCCGGAAGCCCGGCAGGCGGTGGAGCTGCTGCAGCGGCGCCGGATCCAGGTGGTGATGCTCAGCGGCGACAACCGCACCACGGCCCAGGCCATCGCCGCCCAGGTGGGGATCAAGGAAGTGATCGCTGAAGTGCGCCCTGCCGACAAGGCCGCCACAATTCGCGCCCTGCAGCAGGCTGGCCAGGTGGTGGCGATGGTGGGGGATGGGGTCAACGACGCACCTGCCCTGGCCACAGCCGACATCGGCATTGCCATCGGTTCCGGTGCTGATGTGGCCAAGGAAGCCGGTGATCTGCTGCTGCTTGGCAACGATCTGCGCGACGTGGTCACAGCCATCGGGCTATCGCGGGCGACGATGAGCAAAATCCGCCAGAACCTCTTCTGGGCCTTTATCTATAACAGTCTCGGAGTGCCGATCGCCGCCCTGGGCTTGCTCAACCCGATGCTCGCCGGAGCAGCGATGGCCTTGAGCTCCCTTTCGGTGATTGTGAATTCATCGCTACTGCGCAGTTATCGCGGCGTCAAGGCATGAAGTGCACCCCGCAGGGCGGAATTAGGATGACCGGCCACACGAATCAGATTTTTGATGGGCATTCCTGCAGCCGCTCTGCTCTGGGCTGTCGCCCTGCCTCTTACACCTACGGACCTGTCACCTTCATTGCAAGCGGCCTTATCAGTACCTGGGCCGCCAGCCAGTCAGGGAAAGCCATCTGGCCTGAGCGAGAAAGAATCATTCATGCTCTTATTTGGCAAGGGCAACGGCGCAATGCGGATGCTGTGTGTCATGCAGCGGGATGGACTTATTGATGCAGCCACGCGACGGCGCTATGCCGATCGTCTGGAGCAACTACTTACCGAATCAGGCGACAAGGAAGCAGACCGACGCAACCTACGCATAGGCATGGCTTTTGCGGACGCCAGGCCAAGCCTATGCCCTGAACGATTGCTGAAGCGGTGAAGCTAAGCATGTGGGGCAATGCCCCTGGTGAGCATATAAACGCCTACATACATAATCAAAAAGGTAAAGAGTAGACCACCAACAAATAATTTGCCATCCATGGGAAGTAGCCATTCTCAATCCAACCATCCTATCCAAAAGAAGCCCAGCCCCTCAGCTGAGCAATCGCATGCCGATCGCCTGGCTTAGCTCTTATGTGAAGCAGTTTGCCCTTAAGCAACGCTAGTTGCTGCTGTTGTATTCCAAAATGGAGGCCAGCTCTGCCACTGCCATGCTGCGATTTCTGCTCAACGTGCTCTGGTTTGTGCTGGGCGGCTTTGTGATGGGCTTGGGCTGGTGGCTTGCTGGCCTGGTAGCGGCGATCACGATTGTCGGCATCCCCTGGGCAAGGGCTTGCTTTGTGATTGGTAACTACTCCTTCTGGCCGTTTGGCTACGAGGCGGTTAGTAGGCGTGAACTAACTGGAAAGCTAGACTTTGGCACCGGTCCGCTGGGCTGGATCGGCAACGTGATTTGGTTCGTGGTGGCGGGCTGGTGGCTGGCCATCGGCCACCTCACTTCAGCGGTGGCCTGTTTCGTATCGATTATCGGTATCCCTTTCGGCATTCAGCACATCAAATTGGCCTTGATAGCGCTGGCCCCGATTGGCATGCAGGTGGTGCCGCTGAGGCACTGAGATTATTGGGGTAAGAAAAGCAAAGTCCTCATCCTGCAACCGCCAGCGATAACTGCTAGCGGTGAAAAGGTCTCAAGCCATGCAAGATCCGCACGAAACCTAGTAAGGCATGGGGCATTGAGGCATTCGTTTTAGCTGGCATCTGCAGCAATCCGACTGAGATTGCTACCTGATCCACCAATTTTCAGACCGCTGCCCGCTGATGCCTCAAGCCGTGCTTGCCAGCTCACTCAGCCCAACCCGTGGCCGTGTGGTGCACTGCCGCAGCCATCGCTAGCTGGTGGAGGGCGACACGGTGTTGCCCCAGCCTTGATCGGATAGATCCTGATGACGACGGGCGACTGCCGCAGCATCGGGCCTGCCGCCCATCCTTGCCTCCAGAAGAACAACCAGCACTTGCGCGGCTCAAGGAATTCAGCCAGAGGATCCCAGCCAGAGAATCCATCAATAATGCGAAATATATTGGTACATGAAGATAAATTTGTCTTTAAGTGTAGCGGGCCCTGGCGTTTAACCACAGGAGGGATTGCCGCCATGGACATATCTAAAATTCGATTACGTTGGAATAGTCAAGACAGGGCAAGCAAAGATCATGAAAGCATCATTTTCCGCATCAGCTTTTGAATGTCTGCATCGACTAAGCCGTTTTGCCGCCAAGGGCACAGCCTGGATCGTTGCCGTCGGGCTGCTTGTGCTCGGGCCCCTTTTCGCCCCACCGATTGCCGTGGCCGCCGACACCACAGGCATCTGGAATCTTGACGACGGTGCGGGCCACCGGCTGGGGGGCGAGCTCTATGAGCGCTCAAGCATCGATTCACCCGCTGGTCTGCGCCTGAGGCTGAATGCGGAGTCAGAAGGGCTGAAACTGGATCATGATCGTCCCCTCATGCTCAGTGATGGGCATGTTCAGGGTTGGAGTCTTAGCAACCGCAGCGAAGAACTTATGGACAGTGCAGATGGCGCGATTCCAGTGGGTTCATCCCAATACGATGCCGGATGCCTTGACCCCATCCCGACTGAAGGCGTGCCATTACAGATGTGGGTAGCCAGTTCTGCAGGTGATCTGAGCTTTGCTCTTTCCCCGGGCCAGGTTCAGTTCCTCCACTCTCTGACTGACGCTTGCACTAACTAAAGGGTGCCTGGGTTCGGTTCCATGCATCACGGCCTGTATTCCAGCCCAGATCAGGCCCCTGCTCCAACAGTCTTTAGCTATCCGTGGGCGGGTCGTTGTAAGCGCCGCGGGCAACTGCGGCCCATCGTCTTGTGAGCCAGATGCAAAGTCCGGCTATGGCTAAACGGTTTCTGCTGGGTGTAACGGCGTTAGCGGCCTTGGCATGGCCGGCGGGCGTAGTCGCTAAGAGTGTTGGTGCCACCGTGCTCTCGATCGGCGATGGTGACACCATCCGCGTGCGTCAGGCGGGTAAGGCGCTCACCGTGCGGCTGGCCTGCATCGATGCTCCCGAAACGACTCAGAGCCCGTGGGGTCAGCAGGCCCGCCGTTATCTGCAGCAGCGCCTGCCGATTGGCCGCAAGGTCTCCCTCCATGTCAAGACCACCGATCGCTACGGGCGCACGGTGGCCGAAGTGATCGATGGCATCAATATCAATCTGGTGATGGTGGAAGACGGTCAGGCCTTTGCCTACCGCCAGTACCTGAGCGGTTGTGATGCCAAGGAGTACCTGGATGCCGAGTTACGGGCCAGCCGGCGCCGCTACGGGGTCTGGCGGGTGGAGGGCGGCATCGCCCGCCCCTGGAATTTCCGCACCCCGTAGCGGCAGCAGCTGCTCCGCCAGTGGCACAGCTGAGAGGGCCCAGCGTCTCCCGCAAATCAGGCAGTCGTTGCTGGCTTGCCTGCTCCGGTGTCGGACTGGGCCAGATCCCGCAATGCCGCGCGCAGGGTGTCAGTGAGTTGACCCACCGCCCTTGACATCTTGGGCCTGCTAGGCCGCTGTGGCCATTGCCTCCCAGGATGAGCGGGGGCAGATTCGTGGTCTTCTCGATGAACTCCTGGCGCTTCATCAACCGCTGCACCAGGCAGCCAAGAAAAGAACAGTGATGGAGAAGCGTGCGAAAGCTTGCGGCGTTGAACAACCCGCTGCAAATAGCTGCGGCAAGCTGACAAAAGAGCTGCACACCGCAGGAATGTCACGCCGGCTTGGGGCGCTATCCCACTTGACGATCAGCGCTGGTTTGGTACTTTCAGTTGATTGGCATTGGTTTAATGCTCACTGGATCTGATCTGCTCGCAAAAGTCAAAGAGCTGGGCGATGTATCCAAATCAGAGTTGGTGCGCGAATGCGGATATGTGAGCACCAAAAAAGATGGCAGCGAGCGCATCAACTTCACCGCCTTCTATGAGGCACTACTAGGCGCCAAGGGTGTGAACCTCGGCACCGACAGCAGCGGCCGGGGCACTGGCAAAGGTGGTCGCAAGCTGAGCTACACCACCAAGATCCAGTTCAACGGCAACCTCATGGTGGGCAAGGCCTACACCGCCGTGCTCGACCTCAAACCCGGCGATGAGTTCGAGATCAAGTTAGGCCGCAAGCAGATCCAGCTGATTCCCTTAGGTGCTGCAGAAGAGGAGTGAGCCACAGAGAGGCTGCTGCGGGCGGTGTGAGTTTGTTTCGCATCCCCTGCTTCCCCTGTGGTTTTCTGTTGTTGGCCGCCTGGGGCTTGTGTCTCAGCGCGGCAGAGGACAGAGCAACGGTCCCGGCAGGCGGCAGGTGCGCCAGTCGCCATTGGTGCTGCTTACCTCCACTCCAATCAAGCTGGTGGGATGGTCGGGCTCACTGAGGAGACCGATCCATTCGATGGCATCGGCGATGGCGTCATCGAGGGAGCTGTAGTAGCTATCTAGTTGGCGATGCGGCTCGCAGCTGCCGTCGATGAGGCGGTAGCGGCGCTCAATGGATTGGCTTGCTTTGCTGCGCCGAGCATTGGATCCGAATGCCTGCATATTTCTCCTGCTTTCCTAAGCACCTTGGCCAGAGCAGGGGACAGCCAGCTGTATCCCCAAGAACACTTTGATTAGACGTTACAGGGGGCTGGCGAACACTCCCCTTGGCCTGGCCCGGCAGCAGCAGCTGGTACTGGAGGTCGATTCCTAGTTCAGCTGAGCCCCACGTTCACCGGCTGCGACAACTGCACCCCCCGGCTCTGATGTGCTCAGCGATGGCCCAGTCGTCGATGAAGGCCTTGGCTTCCGGATCGACTGCGATGTGATCGGCCGCCGCCTTGCTCTGCGCCTGGATTCGGGTCCGCAGGGCATCGATGGCGGGATCGGCATTGACCTGGGTCTATAGACAACAGACGCAAGGTGTCTACACTATGCCGTACACACACGATGGGCAACTTGATGGACGTTCTGCCCAGCCGCGTGTTCATGAACGGCAACAGCCAGGCCGTGCGCATTCCCGCTGAGTTCCGCCTGAGCAGTGATCGGGTGCAGATCAGCCGCACCCCAGAAGGCGATCTGCTCATTCACCCCACCCCCAGCAGGCGGGGGCAGGCCTTGCTGCAAGCGCTCAGCAGCTTTGATGCCGACTTTGTGGAGGCGCTGGAGCAACAGCAGGCCGACAAGCTGCCGCTGCAGGAACGGGAAGCCCTGTGATCTACCTGCTCGACACCAACATCCTCATCTA
>CAZKER010000262.1:0-7835 GCA_964551845.1 uncultured Cyanobium sp. | reverse complement strand
GAGCCTGACGTGATTCACCCAGCAAATGCTGCATCTGGTGGCGCCAGAAGCTCGGGGTCAGGGCAACCACCACCTTCTGGTGACTGCGGGGATCCAAGGCCAGCAGGATTGCCAGCAAGGCCATCAACAGCATCTGAATTGTCGTGTTCGCGGCGCCCCCGGCCAAGCCCAGCAACTGGCCTCCGAGGGGCTGGAGACGGTCCCAGGTACCGAGCGCCATCAACTGCTGCTCAAGATCGGGTAGCCAATCCACTTGCCTGGCCAGGCTGCTAAGCCGTAGGGCCAAGACCGGCATCAGGGTAGTTAATTGCTTGATCTGCTCCAGCAGCTCTGGTAGCAGCAGCTGGCCCAGTAGCCCGCCCAGCAGCACCAACGCAACCAGCACCACCACGAGGGCCGTGGGGCGGTTTAGAGGCAAAAGGCGACGCAGCAGGGTGATGGGCACATCAAGTGCAACAGCGAGCACAACGGCACCGAAAAGCACCAGAAGAACCCAGCGCAATTCCCAGGTGAGCAGTCCAAGAACAATCAGGGCAAGGGCCCCAAGCACTGTGCGCCCGTTCATCGCATCAAGCTGCCAGGCGCAGACGTTTCCATGGATCCAGGATGTCGCGAATCAGCAGTTCGCGGACCATCACCTGCAGGCAAACGGCCAATGGCAATGCCAGCAGCAACCCGAGGGGACCAAATACCACTGTGAACAGCAACTGGGCTGTAAGGGTGAGACCAGGCAGCAGCTTGAGCTGATGGTGCATAACCGAAGGAGTAATCAGATAGCTCTCAAGGTTTTGAACAGCTACATAAAGGGCCAACACTGCGGCGGCTTTCCAAGGGGCATCTAGCAGTGCCACGGACATAGGAAACACCGTGCTGAGGGTTGGGCCAATGTTGGGAATGATGTTAAGCAGGCCTGCCAGCAGGGCATTTGCCGCTACTAATTTCACCCCCAGCAAACTCAGGCCGATGGCTGCCAAAGTGCCTACGCAGAGTGAGCTAATCAACACCCCCACCATCCAGGCACTAAGGGCATCACCGCATTGCACCAACACCTGACGGAAGCGGCGGCGGTAAAAAGAGGGCACAAGCAACACGCCCACCTCCCGGTAGGCGGTGGGCTGCACCGCAACCATTAAGGCAACGGCAATTACAAACAGGAACTGCAGCAATCCAGTGCCGACTCCGCCAGCAAACCCAAGCAGGCGCAGGGCGCCACTGCCCAGGTTGCTGCTAAGAGTTGGACCAAGCCCAGGGCGTTCACCAGGGCTGCTCCCAACCAGACTATTTCGGAGCCAGGAGAGGCTGCCATCGTTGTTGCCGTAGATCATCTGAGAGATCTTTGACAGGCCCCCTCTCATGAGCTCCAACAGGGTTTCCGCTGCGGCCGGCAGCTTGCCCAGCAACTGGCTGAATTGATCAATAAAAGGTGGGATCACCACGGTGGCCGTCACGGCAACCACAAAAAGCACAGTGCCCAGGCTGAGCAAAAGGGCCAGAGGCCTAGAGCACCCCAGCCTTGCCCGGATTGATCCCACCAGAGTGCAAAGGGCCATGGCCAGCACCACGGCGGCAAACAGGTGCATCAGGCTCTGACGCAGGCTCCAAAGCAGCACCAGAGATGCAACCAGGGCCAACAGGCCTAACCACTGGCCGAGTTTCAAGGGATCAGGCCTCGTCCTGCTCGGCTTGATCTTCATCCTTGTTGCCCGAGAAGCCCAGATCGTGGCTGTCGGCGTAGCGCTGGGCGAAGCGCATGAAGCGATCGAAATCCTCGGTGCTCTTCCAGGTAAAGGTGCACTCCAAGGCGCTGGCCTTGCCGTTGACGAAGCGGGCTTTCACCTCACGAGTCACCAGTTCGCCTTCCTCATCGACCAAAAACATGCCGGTGATGTCGCCCATGCTTTCGGGTGCAAGGGCATCGGGCTCCTCGAACACGAAAAGGGCCTGCCCCGTGCGGCCGTCCCGCGACCTGGTCAGGCGGATGTCGGGCACGACCGGCTCATCCACCCCGCGGAAGAACTGAATGGCGGCGCCCATGGCAAGCGGGAACAAAAATTGATCCTAGGAGCCCGACCTGATCATTTCCCCATCTACCCGCTCCCTCCAGGCTGCTGGTTGCAGCAACGCTGCTGCTGCGGCATCGGCGTCAAGTCCGGTCAGATCGAAGCTGGCCAGCACGGGGCTATTCCGGCGACTCAGCTCGTGGTCATAACAGCGGTCGTAGTAGTCGAGCATTTGCCGGCAAGCAGCGGCCCAGTCCTGCGCGGCGATCGCTTCAAGAGCTGTGGCCGTGCGCTGCGGACCCAGCCGCCGGGCAATTCGTTCGGTAGCGAGGCGCAGGGCGTCCTGCCCCTGGCTGCCATACACCGCTACCAGTTGCTCAACTCGCTCCGCCATTGGGCGTTGGATCTCCACAGCCTGCGCCTCACCCATCTGACGCCAAAGACCAGCGGGAATGCGGCATCGACCCACCTGGGCGCTTTCGGCTTCCAGCCAAATTGGTGCCTTTCCAGCAATGGCGCTCAGGCTTGCAGCCAAACGGTTTTCGTAGTGCTCGGTGCTGGGTTGAGGGGGAAGGCCCAGTCCGCCGAAGCTGCTGCCGCGGTGGTTGGCTAGGCCCTCGAGATCAACCACTGCCGCCCCCATCTGGCGCAAGGCCAGCAACAGGTCTGTTTTACCAGTGCCGGTGCGGCCGCCGAGCACCAGTAGGGGCCAGGGTTGCTCAAAATATTCCAGTACCCAGCGGCGGTAGGCCTTGTAGCCACCCTTCAGCACCAGCGCAGGCAGCTCAAGGGTGCCGGCCAGCCAGGCAACGCTCCCTGAGCGCATGCCGCCACGCCAGCAGTGCAAGCGCAGCGGCTTGTTGATTTGCGCCAGCTCCAGCAGAGCCTGGGCCAGAGCTGGCAACTTCGGCCCTACCAACTTCAGGCCCAGCTGCACGGCAATATGCCGCCCCTGCTGCTTGTAAGCAGTACCCACCTGAGCCCGCTCTTCATCACTAAACAGGGGCAGGTTGGTCGCTGTCGGGATGTGCCCCTGCTCAAACTCCCCGGGGCTGCGCACGTCCAGGATCGGCCCCTCGGCCGCCAGGAACGCGCTCACATCGAGGAGGGGGCTGGCGCCCTGCATCGCTGTTGAGGATCTCAGCTGACATAGTGGGCCACGCTGGTACCGCTACAGGCTCGGCTTCCCTTTCCATGCTTTCCGGACCTCCGGTCACCTCCACCACCAGCACTACCCCCGGGGCTCTGCTGGAGCGCTTTCAGGCCGGCAATCCCCGACAGCGGCGTGCCTTGCTGGCCACTCTGCAGCAGCAGAGCCAAGCGCTTCGCCCCCTCATCCCAGACCATCTGACCGGCATCGATGCCACAGGTGATGACTGGGCTGCGGGCTTCTTGATCCAGCTTCTGCTCGATGAGCAAGATGGCCTGCGCGATGGGTTTTTAGCCCGCTATCCCGAGGGCTGGCTTGCCACGGTCTCTGCCTGTGGCATTGATTACGGTCCGTTGCAACGGGCCCTAATGGCCCAGCACTTTGAAGAAGCCGATCGTCTCACCAGCTCCTTGCTGCGGGAGCTGGCGGGCCCCGAGGCCGTACGCCGCGGCTACGTCTATTACAGCGAAGTGCCGCCGATGCCTTCCGCAGACCTTGACAGCCTCGATCGGCTCTGGGTGTGCTTCTCTCGAGGTCGTTTTGGTTTTTCGGTGCAGGGGAGGTTGCTCCGTGGCTGCAACGGCCGCTGGGATCAGCTCTGGCCGAAGTTGGCCTGGAAGGATGGTGGGCGCTGGACTCGCTATCCAGGTTCCTTCCAGTGGTCAATTGAGGCTCCAGAGGGCCATATGCCCTTAGTGAATCAGTTGCGGGGCGTACGCCTGATGGATGCGCTGCTCAACCATCCCGCTCTGCATCAGCGCATCAAGACCTGATCCAGGGGCCCGCAGCGGCGTAGGGTCAAATTGGCTCCTGCGGACCCCAGCCCGATGGCCCTGCGCTGGTCGGACTTCATCACTCCTTCAACCCTGCAGCTGGCTCCGCTGCTGGAATTGTTGATTGAGCCGATTCGCTGCCTTCAGCTCCAGGGACAGGTGCAACTTGGCCTTCAAGAAGCGCTGGTCAACGCGGTGCGCCACGGCAACGCTTGTGACCCGGCCAAGTGTTTAAGGGTTCGTCGCATTGAAACCCCCAACTGGCTGGTTTGGCAGGTGCAAGACGAGGGTGCTGGGGTGCCACCAGCGGCTCGCACTACCAGCCTTCCTGAACAGATAGATGCTGCAGGTGGTCGGGGCCTGTTTTTGATTCATCACTGCTTCGACGACGTGCGTTGGAGCAGCCGCGGCAACCGGCTGCAACTGGCGGTCAGTCGGCAGCGGGCGACGGCGCTGGGGCCGGCCGGTGGCTGGGGCAACCGGGATCGCTGAGTTCTGCCTTAAGCCAGCCGAGCCCGTGTTCCACCAACTCAATGGCCTGGAGGCGGGCGACCGTGGGTTGGGGTGAGCCGGGATCATCAGCCCTAAGCAGCAGCACGAGGGCTGCGGCCAACTGCTCGGCGCCTCGTCGGGGACGCTGGGTCTTGAAGGCGTGCCAATCACGGTCGTTAATCGTCAATTGGCGCTGAAGGGCAATGGCCCCGTCCAGGGAGCCTTCGGGCCAGCAACGGACTGGCTTGGACAACGGAGATGGCACTAGACGTTGACACGCTCGGGGTCCCATCCTGAAGCCAGTTCCGACGTGTTGTGAGTTGGCTATGCCGACGCGACCCCTGGGCCACCATCCGGTACGCCAACCGATTCGCCTGCTGCACTTGCTTGATGGGGTGCTCACCCAGGCATCTCTGACGGCTGCAAGTTCGGGTGTGAGCCGGCGGCGGCAACGCCAGCGTCTTGCCCTTACCCAGCGGCTGCTTGATCCACTGCCCGGGGAGCTCGTTCCTCCTTATCGCCAGGAGGTGATTTTCTGGCGCGGCCTGCGCTGGGCCACCGCCGGTCTACTGATGGCCTGGTTGCTGAAGAGCTAGCGAGGTTTGCGTGCGGTCCAGACTCGGGTCATGAAATGGCTTTCGGCAGTAATGCCCTCAAAGCCAGGCTGGGCTAGCCGCGCGCCGATGTCGTCCGAGATGTAATCGCGGTAGTAGGGCTCGTGGAAAACGCGGCGGAAGTTTTCCATCACGGCACTGAATTGGGGGGAGTCGGCCAGTTGCACCGAGTCGGCAAGCACCACCACTCCACCAGGTTCGAGTACTCGGAAGGCCTCATTGATTACGTTCTGACGCGCCTCACCCGGCAGCTCGTGGAACAGGAAAACGCAGGTGATCGCTTGAAAACTTGCATCGACAAAGGGCAGGGTTTCAGCGTTGCCCTGGGCAAGCTGGGGAAGCTCCCCGGGCAGCTGGCTTAGCCATTTGTTGGCTTGGCGCAGGTAGGCACTGGAAAGATCCAGTCCCACCAGCTGGGCATTTGGCAGAGCCGCCCTGATTTGGCGGAGGGTGCGACCGGTGCCGGTGGCTAGGTCGAGCACGCGCACTTGGCCCGCGGGACGATCGGCGAAAGCCTTGATGCCCCGCCGCAATGGAGCCAGCACCCGTCGCCGCATCGGGTCGGCGGTGCCGTTAAACAAAATTTCCACCTGCAGGTCGTAGAGCGCCGCGGAGTGGTCGCTCAAGTAGCCGTCGGTCTGATGGTGAAAATTCTGAAGGTAGTAATCGGGGTAGTTCTCCGGATCAACGCTGCGAGGCAAATCGCGGACGTTGCGCTCACTTCGCCGGTTCCAGGTGCTGGGCATGTCCAGCCAGACCAGGGGATAGCGACTAGCCCAGTCAAGCCAGGGGGCATCAAACAGCAGGGATGAGGGATAGAGGCCCTGTTCAGCTTCCTGCCAGTCGCGCTCGTGCAATGCATCCATGGCCTGCCTGAGGCTGCCAAGCAACTCAGGGGGCAGAGGCACGGTTTTGGGAGTGCCATCTGGAGCCAGCAGCCCCATCAGCCTGGTGCTCACCTCCTTGTGGGTCACCCCAAGCAGCGCCTTGCCCTGCTGCATGGTCTGGTAGGCCAGCTTGGTGAGCTGATCGGACATGGGGGGGCAATTGCTACTGACTATTCCAGCGAATTAGGAGCTGCACCGCGATCGCTAAAGACCTGTGAAGCTCTGGGGATTCAGTAGCAACCGCTACCAAAAGGACTGCAGACTGGATTCAACGAGAAGGGAGCAAGCCATGACCAAGGCCCGCCTGCAGACTCAGCACGCAGACCCCGAATTTCAAACCTGGAGCCTGCTTCACGCCCGTGACAACCGCCTGCATGGCGCTGAACTGGCCCAGATCACCCAGCACCACGACCCCAACCCCGCCGGTGACGCACTGCATCAGCTGCAGGCCTGGGCCCATCGCCAGGCCCGCCAAAAGCAGTTGCAGGCGAGCGCCATTGCTCATTTGCGATATCGCCCGCCTGCGGGTTAGCCAACCTGCGCCGCCGCTGAGCGCCTGATCAGGCGTCGTAGTACATCACAAACTCGTGGGGGTGGGGCCGCTGGCGTAGCTGCTGCACCTCCTCGTATTTAAGGGCTATCCAATTGTTGATGAAGTCTTCGGTGAAGACGCCACCAGCCAGCAGGTAGTCCTTATCAGCGTCGAGGGCCTCGAGGGCGCCGTTCAGTGAGGCCGGCACAGTGGAAATCCGGGCCAGCTCCTCTGGCGAGAGCTCGAACAGATCAACGTCGGTGCCGTCGCCTGGGTCGATCTGGTTCTTGATGCCATCGATGCCGGCCATCAGCATTGCTGCGAAGCCGAGATAGGGGTTGGACAGGGCGTCGCCGGAGCGGAACTCCAGGCGTTTTGCCTTGGGGTTCGGCCCTGTGAGCGGAATGCGTACTGCGGCGGAGCGGTTGCCCTGGGAATACACCAGGTTCACCGGCGCCTCGAATCCGGGCACCAGTCGCTTGTAGCTGTTGGTGGTGGGGTTGGTGAATGCCAGGAAGCTCGGGGCGTGCCTGAGCAGGCCGCCGATGTACCAACGGGCTGTCTGGGAGAGGTTGGCGTAGGTGCCTTCGCCGAAAAACAAAGGATTGCCGCTCTTCCAGAGGCTTTGGTGCACATGCATGCCGCTGCCGTTATCGGCGAACACGGGTTTGGGCATGAAGGTGGCCGTTTTGCCGTATTTACGAGCAACGTTGCGCACAACGTATTTGTAGATCATTACGTTGTCGGCCGCGCTGATTAGCTCGGCAAACTTGATACCCAGCTCATGCTGGGCTGTAGCCACCTCATGGTGCTGCTTTTCGATCGGCACCCCCAGGCTGCCGAGCGTGAGCAACATATCGCTACGCATGTCTTGAAGGGTGTCATTGGGGGCGACCGGGAAGTAGCCCTCCTTCAGTTGGATCTTGTATGCAAGGTTGCCCCCCTCCTCTATGCGTGCGCTGTTCCAGGGGGCTTCGATCGAATCGACGCTGTAAAAGCTGCTGCCGCTGGCTGAGCTGTAACGAACGTCGTCGAAGACAAAGAATTCAGGTTCCGGTCCGAAGTAGGCGGTGTCGGCGATACCGGTGGAGCTGAGGTAGTTAAGGGCTTTCTGGGCCAGCGCCCGGGGGCAACGGCCGTAGGGCTGGCCACTGCGGGGCTCCTGGATCGAGCAGATCAGGCTCAGAGTTTTGTGGCTGTAAAAGGGATCGATCCAGGCGGTGTTGGGGTCCGGCACCATCGCCATGTCCGATTCGTTGATCGCCTTCCAGCCCCGAATCGAGGAGCCGTCAAAAGCGACGCCATCGGTGAAGGAGGCCTCGTCGATCAGGTCGCGGCAGACCGTCAGGTGCTGCCACTTGCCGTGCAAGTCGACGAACTTGAGGTC
>CAZKER010000261.1:0-4771 GCA_964551845.1 uncultured Cyanobium sp. | reverse complement strand
TGGAGGGGGGCGAACAGGCGCCGGGCCAGACCTAGATTGGGCTTGATTCCAAGGTTGCGACCGCAGCCCATGAAGTCACTGGCGTGGCGCCCTTCCATGGCGGCAAGTCGCTCCAGTTCCTGCTGATCATTTGGAATGGGGCGGGCAAGCAGTCGGAAGTGGCGACCAGCGAGATTTTCACCCACCACCACCATGCCGTTGATGCGGCTGTAGGCATCGCGGTAGGCGGGGTTGGTTATGTCGGGCAGGGCTGCAAAGGGCATGGATGTCATGAGGAGGAGGCGTGAAGAGGAGCGGCGAGGCGAATTCGACGGGCCAGGCCAAGTCGGCCCAGCATCTGGATGTGCCACCAGGTGAGATCGAGCTCCCACCAGCGAAAGCCCATGCGGGCACTACTGGGGTAGGCGTGATGGTTGTTATGCCAGCCCTCCCCGAAGGTGAGCAGGGCCACCCACCAGTTATTGCGGGAGCTATCTCCGCTCCTGTGGCTCACGTAGCCCCAGCGATGGGTGGCTGAATTGACCAGCCAAGTTGCGTGATAGACAAACACCAGGCGGAGGGGAATGCCCCAGAGCACAAGGGCCCAACCACCGGCTCCGGTCGCCTGACCCAGCCCATAGAGAGCGGCCGCCAGGGGCAACTGCAGCAGCAGAAAGTTGCGGTTTAACCAGCGGTGGTAGGGAATCTGTTGCAGGTCGGGGGTGAGTTGGCCCACGTACTGCTTGGCTGGCACGGTGTGCAGCATCCAGGCGAAGTGGCTCCACCAGAAGCCGAGATGACTGTTGTGGTGGTCAGCTGGATCGTCGGAGTGCAGGTGGTGATGGCGATGCAAGCCCACCCAGTCGATCGGACCGTGCTGGCAGCTGAGGGCACCGCAGGTAGCGATAACCAGCTCAAGCCACCTGGGCACTTGAAAAGCTCTGTGGGCCAACAGACGGTGGTAACCCAGGGTCACCCCCACACAGGCGGTAAGCCAGTACAGCCCCAATAGGACCAGCAGTGCTGTTGGGCTCGAGAAGCGTGGCAACAGAGCGACCAACGCCAGGGCATGGATCGCCACCATGAACAACACCGTTCCGGTGCTGAAGGGCAAGCGTCCAGGCATCACCTTCACCCCCTGCCTAAGGGCGGGCAGGGAAGTGGTCGCCCTCACGCGATTGCCCCAGAGGATGGCACCATCGGCTGGCTGAGCTGGCGCAACAGCAAGCCTGCAAAGCGGGCCTTCAGGCCGAGAGACTTCAGCAACCGTGCAGGGCTAGCGGGCTCCTCCGCGCTGGATTTGATAGCCCGGAACACCTCCACCAGCTGATCGCGCAGCTCGAAATAGGCGCGGCCCTCCAGATCGAACACCACCGGAAAAGCACGCCGGGCTGTGCGGTTGGTGTTGCGCATCACCTCTTCATCGAAGCCACTGGGATCCATGCCCAGCAGCTTGTAAAAGTTGCCCCGCTCACACACCGTCAGGCTGTGGGTTAGAAACACACTCCACAGAAAGATGCGGCTCAGCAGCCGGCCGCGCAGTCCCTGCCGCAACCCCGGCCAGCAGCGCAGAAGCATATTGAAGATGTCGCCGTGGCGGTTCTCGTCCTGACACCAGGGCTCAAAGAAATCGAACAGCGGTGCGAAGGCGTTCTCGGGATTGGCCTTGAGATGGCGATCGATCAGGATGTAGCGCCAGTAGCCGATCTTTTCGGATAGATACACCGAATAGAGCACCCAGCTCAGTGGAAACCAGGTGACTGGTCGCTTGCCGCTCAACGCCGGCAGATCGATCTCAATGCCCTCGGCCACCAGTGCCCTGTTGAGAAAGCCGGCATGGCGAGCCTCATCACGGGCCATCAAATTGAAGAGGCGGCTCAACTCTGGGCGGCCTGCCTTTTGAAGCTGGCGCGAGAGCTCTTTGAACAGCAGAAAGCCGGAGAATTCCGACACGCAGCTGCGCACTAAATAGCTCTCGTAGGCTACTTTCTCCTCTGGATTCAGGGCCCGCAGCCGATCGAGGGGGGCCTTGCGATCAAAGTGATCGCGGTTGTAATCGGCCTCCATCTCGTTGAGCATTGCCTCGAAGGCAGCGCGCTGGCCCACGAGATCAGTCTTGGCGGCCTTGTCGATTTCGGTGGTGTAAAAGCGCGGGGTGAGCAGGTTTTCGCGCAGGTGGGGAGCAGAGGTGGTCATCAGAGGGAGGGGGTGAGGGCGGCAGCGCGGGCGTAGGCCAGGGCATCGGGCCCGTGGCGATGGCAGTGAAACCACTGCTGGAGTTCCATCAGCCAGGGCAGCCGCGCGTCTCGCAGGGTTTCGGCAACCTCCCAGCCGGCAGCAGCGGCAGCGACGGCCTCGCCGTGGGCGGCCCGGTGGCCAGGGCAAAGGCAGCCGCGCTGAGCGAGCCAGCGCTCCTCCAGTCGCAGGTGCAGGCGCAGCCCCCTCACCAGCAGCAGGCAGTCGCGGCGATCAGCGAGCAGCTCCAGAGCACTGCGCTCCTCGTCGGCTAGGCAGTGGCGATCCACCAGATCTTCAAGCAATGCTTCGAGACGGTCGTGCTGGCGCTCCAACAGTCCCTCCCGCTGGGGCCACTGCCGCGGCCACACAGCCGGTGCGGCGGCGGGGGGCAAGGGATGGGGAGGCGCGAGGGACTCGGGAGACATGGACGCAGCAACAACCGGACAACAGCTTAACGTCATAACGGCATCGTGTTGCGTTGCTTACGCAGTAGCTAGATTTCGTAGTGATTCGCTAGCACAAGGATGAGTTAAGATTTGATCAGGCATGTTTTTAACCACCTCCCTCCCCGAGGCCCCAATGGAAGCCCTGGCCGATTACTTCAAGGTGTTCTCCGAGCCCAACCGGCTGGCGGTGCTGGAGGCTCTGCGGGGCGGCCCCCTCAACGTGACGGCGGTGGTGGAGGCCACGGGTCTGAGTCAGGCCCTGGTGTCGAAGCACCTCAAACTGCTCACCATCGCCGGAGTGGTGCAGCGCCGGCCTGAGGGCTCTCTGGTGTTTTACGAGGTGATCGACAAAGCAGTGTTCAAGCTTCTGGGCCAAGCCGAGAAGCTGCTGCTGGCCACCCGACGCCACCAGCTCGACGCCCTCGCCGCCTTCCTCTGATGGCCGGTGGCGATGGGTCTCCGCAAACGCTGGAGGAGCTGAACAGCGCCCTGGCCGCTGGCCAGCGCCAATTTCCCGGCTTGCGGTTGCGGGATCTCGACGGGGTGGATCTGGACCTATCCAACTGCGACCTGCGCGGCAGCTGTTTCAAGGAGGCCCGTTTCGGCCGGGCGCGCTTCCACGGGGCCCTGCTGGAGGGCTGCCGCTTCCAGCAGGCCCTGCTCTGGGGCGCCGACCTTTCGGAAGCCCAGGCCCAGCGCTCCTTCTGGCATGAGGCCGACCTCTCCGGCTCACGGCTGCAGGGCATTGATTTCAATGAAGCCATCCTGCACCGCTGCTGCCTGCGCGGCGTGGTGGCCGCCGGCAGCCGCTGGCACCACGCCCGTTTGGTGGAGGCCGACTTCCGCAGCGGGCTCGATCAGCTCACCGATCTGGGCGGCGCCGATTTTCAGGGGGCCGATCTCAGCTTTGCTCTGCTGCAGGGGGCCCAGCTGCGGGGTGCCGATCTGCGTGGTGCCTGCCTCTATGGCGCCGATCTGCGCCAGGCGGATCTGCAGCAGGCCGACTTGAGGGGGTGTGATCTGCGGGATAGCAACATGGAGGGCACCCGTCTGGAGGGTGCCCAGCTGGAAAGGGCGCTGTCCAGACGCGATTCGTGCTCCTAACGGCATGGGCAGCTGCCCGGTGTCACCTACATAGGCGCTCCCAACCGAAATAGTTGCAGCTACGCAGTTGTGGATCTGCCTGGGATCCACGACCTGAGCGGAAGCAGCGAAGACGAGGCGGTAGCGACGCGATTTCTACGACTCACCCCACCCGACCTGCTCCTGGTGCTGCTGGGCCAAGCGCACCTATCGGTGCTGATTTGCCAAGCGCACCTATCGGTGCGACACCAAAAAAGTCTCGATCCAGTCATGGTGCCGCCGCTGGCAGATCCGATCGGCGATCGATGCGGCCTCCTCCGGCACCTGGAACCGCTTGCGGAATGCCTTGGTAAACCCCTCCAGAGCAGGGCGGGGCAATCCCCGAACGGTGGCGAGGATCTGCTGGACAGTGGCTGGATCGAGGGGCTCCAGTCCCACCTCGGCCGTGGGCTCGGCAGCGGCGCTGTTGCGCTGAGGCGCCGGTGCGTGGCGGGCTGACGTGGGAGCGGTTGCGCTGGTGACCTCCCGCTGCTGTTTGTCGTAGAGCGCCAGGCCAAACGGATTGCCAAAGGTCATCAGGGCCCGCTTCATGGCGTCGGTTTCGGCCTCCTTGAGGGCGGACTCGTGGGCCTGGCCCAGGTCGGCGTCGATGCCGTGGCCGGCACCGCTGCCTTCTCGGATGACATCCCCGACACGGATACGAACGCGAGCGGTGTAAGTGACACCCCAGCCGGCACGGCTGCTGCTGCCCAGGGTGCGCTCCCGCTCAGAGACGCACTGCACGGCAATGGTTTCGCGTTGCCAGCCGTCAAAGCCAAAGATGCGGTTGGCTTCTGCGATCGCTTGCCACCCCTCCAGGTAGGCCAGGGAGCGGCCGGCCTGGCTGCGGGTTTGGACCTTGGCGCGATCGAGTGGAGCGGAAAGGGCAGCGATCTGCTCGGCGGAGAAGGTCGAACACCCAGGTGCGCTGGACGGAGAGACACCGCTAGGTGCGCTGGAGGGAACAGCTGTGGTCATGGTGATGA
>CAZKER010000260.1:0-1752 GCA_964551845.1 uncultured Cyanobium sp. | reverse complement strand
AGGCAGTGGGGCAGCTAGCGCAGCCGGGGCAAGCTGGGCAGGGATCAGCCCCAGCCACAACAGGGCCAGAACGCGATTGCGCATTACCACGGTGATGCAGATCAGCGCCTGGGTCGGCGCAGTTTGATTTGCCCAGCAGCTCTTTGGCCCCGGGGGTGTTCAGCTTCCGGGGCGGCAGCGGGTTTACTCGGCGTGTCCACCGCCTTCTGATTGCCCAGCACCCTGGGTTTTCCCAGCACCCCGGCAATCAGGATGGCCACATAGAGCTGGCCCACGATCGTGATCCCCACGCTGGCGGTGAGGCTGGTGAGGCTGCCGCTTTTCAGCACCGGGCTGCCGATGGTGGTGAGGCTGGCGAAGGCAGCTCCCAGCATGGCGGGGGCATGGCCGATGCCATCGGGTAGGCCATGCCCATGGGCCGGCAGGTTGAAGGCCGCCGGGTCGAGCACCAGCAGCGAATTGAGCACGATGCCGCCGGTGAAGCCCACCAGCAGATACCCGGCCGCGGCTCCCATCAGCAGGTCGCCGTTGAACAACGGTTCTTCGGCCAGGGCCTTCACCAGGCTCCAGAGCACCACCAGCATCAAGCTGAGCCAAACCACTAGGTGGAGCACGCTTAACTGCAGGGCCAGCCTGGGGTTGAACTCCAGTGCGGCCTGCCAGAGCAGTTCTACAGCCAGGGCCACGATCCAGAAGCTCACCAGGCGCTGCCGGCGCAGCAGCACCCTCTCCACCCGGCGTCCGAGGGCGCTGGGCATCGCCTGCGTGGCAGAGGGATCGAGGCGGTTCTTGCGAAGCAGCGGAGAGTCCGTCAGCACGGCCACAGCGGAGATCACCAGGTACACCACGCTCACCAGCCGTGGTGCCTGCTGGAGGCCGCGCAGGCCAACCAGGGCCAACACCTCCACCGCCAGCAGCCCGCGGTAGAGGGCATGCCGTTGTTGCAGCAGGCGGCTGACAAGGTCCATCGTCATCTGCGTGATGCGGTCATCTGCGTGATGCGGTGATTGGCGTGATTCAGGCCCTGCCCAGGATTACCGCCCAGTTTGCTTCGGCAGTGCTGATGGCCTGTTCGGCCTGGCGGCAGAGCATCAGCCGACTGGCGATCCGCTCGAGCCGCTCCAGGGAAGCCGAGTTGGCGGTGGGATCGTTGAGCTCCTGGCCCAACTGCTGCCAGCTGCGCGGCAGCTGCAGCCCGGTGTCGGGTGGTTTGGGCAGCCCACGGCGCCCACGGATCTGCCGTTCCCATTGGCCCAGTTGGCCAGCCATGGCCTGCAGCAACTCCGCTTCGGCCCGGTGCAACTGCACCACCAGCTGGGGATCTTGTAGGGAGGGTGGCTCGCGCACCAGGCCGCCCACCAGGGTGATCAGGCGGGAGGCGGTGGCCTCGAAGTTGGCCATCAGCAGCGTCGCCGGATGGCGCTCCGGCAGCGAACCCAGCTCCTGCAGCAGTACTGGCCGTTGCCGCCGGATGGCAACGAGCTGGTTGCGCAGGGCCCGGTAGCGGCCGATCCCCACCGGATCGGCCACCGGGCCTGACCTGGCGGGATCCACCCGCGCCGCCAGGTCGCGGAAGCAGCTCTGCAGCTGGACTAGCAGCGTGGCGACCTGGCCCAGGCTGCTGTCGAGTCCGCGGGCGGGCCAGAACAGCCGCAGGGCCAGCAGCGTGATCAGCACGCCGAAACAGGTCCAGAAAAAGCGAAGCGGAATCCAGGCGGCCAGACCGCCCTCGTGGACGAGCCAGCCCATCAC
>CAZKER010000259.1:0-8165 GCA_964551845.1 uncultured Cyanobium sp. | reverse complement strand
CTACGCCTTTGGTAAGCAGCAGCTTTGTTAGCGCTCCGAACCGTGCTGCCTTCTGAGGAGTGGGAAGCCCTGGAGGTGACTGCTGCCATTGCGCCCCTCGCCTGAGCCAATGAAAAGACCCCTTGCGGAGCAAGGAGTCTGATCCGTAAGACCTTGGAGGTTCTCAAAAACAAGCCCGTGCCTCGCAATGGTGCTGATTCACTCCGTCGTCATCACGGCCGCCAATGTTCAGGGCCTCTCCCCAGTTGCCGAGCTGTTGCATGGCGATGAGCAGGTCGTTTACGGCGAAGCCGGCCGGAGGCCGTAGCAGTAGTTCGACTTTCGAAAGACCAGGCTGCGTTGCCTGACTAAGAACCACTTCAAGATCAATGTGCTGTCAGCTCTGATGGATTTGTTCCTAGCTCGGCGCCACTTTCTCTCGGTAGTGTGAGCAGGGCAACCGATCACAGCGGCTGCTCAACACCTGATTACGCAGCACTTTTCTGGTCGCGCTGATGGTTTAGGAGGTACAGCCAAGTTTTGGAGGCAGGCCAGGTTATTACCGGCCCGCCTCGGTAGCCAAAGCGACGAATGGAGGTGGTATGGAGTGACACCTTCCATCAAAGTCACTGCAGCCTAGTCGTGGAGATATGGGATGGATTAGACGAGGGAGACGCGTACGCGGAAGTCGTTGAAGTCCCAATCCGAGCCTTGGGAGGCCAGGAGGTCTTCAAAGCCAAATGTGTTGTCACCCAGGACTTTGACGTGCCGCTGCCCATCGGAGGCGGTGGCACCGAAGGTGAAGACCTGTCCGTTGGGGTTGATGAGGACGGCGGCATAGATGCCTGCATCGGCAGCTGTAAGAGCCCAGGAGGTGGTGCGAGCGGTTTGACCGCCCGCAGCTATTGGAGAGCCACCGGGGTTGATGAGGTTGTCGCGAACAGCGTTGCGGAAGGCATCGGTGTTGGCGGCGGCCACACTGGCTACGGAGTAGCCGGTGATGGCATCTCCATCGAGTTTCACCAGCCCAAAGCGGTTGGTGTAGCCGGAATTGGTGAGGATGGAGAGGTCAAGCGTGGCTCCGGCGGCAGGGATGCTTGTGAGGTCCAAGATGGCATCGCTGCTGTCCCGCTGGTGACGGGCCATGGCTATGGCATTCGGGTTGCTGGCGGTGAGGGAGCTGGTGATGCGGAGTTCAAGATCGTTGTAGTCGCGGTCTGAACTGCCGTTGTCGTCGAGGCGGAGGCGGAATCCACCGTTGTCGGCCACCAAGCGAATATCTGGAGTGGTATCGAGCGCGTTGTTGCGGCTGCTCTGGGCAAAGCGCAGTTCTTGGCCGGCGGCGAGATAGATCTCCTTGCTGCCGAGATTGCCGGATGCTGGCGTGGCGCCAACAGCACCCAGGGCAGTGCCATCGCTGGTGATGAGCTCAAGGCCATTTTGCCAAGAGCCAGCGGCGGAGAGGGCTTCGATGTTGAGCCAGAGGCCGGTGCCGGCTACCCCATCAACGATTAGGCCAAGGTTGTCATTACTGACGCGGAGAGTTGGGGCCCCGAACAGGGAAGCAAGGCCAACGGGATCTTGGATAACGCCATTGCGTTGGCCATCGAAGTCGCCAATTTCACCGTCTTTTAAGAACAGACGGGCCCCATCTACTGCGCCGTTGTTATCGCGGTCAAGAAGGACGCCGCCAAGGCCAGTCGATGGATTGTAGCCAAAGAAGAAGTAGCCGCCGCTGGCATCGCGCTTGAACAGGGAATTCCAGGTCTGCTGGCCTTCTTCAAAGAAGAGGTCAACTTGCTGGATGGTGTCGCTGAAGCGGTCGGTGACGTCGCTGCGGAAGTTGGCTTCCTGAGTGGGATCGACGACGCCGGTTCGAACGATTTCCGGAACGATGCGAAAGCTGGGTTGATCAGAGACGGCAACTACTAGTGCGGCTCCCTGGGGAAGGTTGCTGTTGTCAGGGTCTTGGTTGACGGTGTTTTGCAGACCCGAGATAGTGGCGCCGGTTCCCGTCTCAGCGGTGCTGGCTGCATCGAAAAGGATGCTGGTGGTGGCATCGAGGCGACCACCGGTCTGGGGATCGGTGGTAGTGGTTTGTTCGATCAGCTTCACCGCAATGGTGGCGGCGCTACCATCAGATGTGGCGAAGGTGGCCACAGAGCGCTGCTCAGCGTCATTGAAGCCATCGTCATTGCCGTCTTTGCCAGCTTCAAAGGTGTCGTCGGCACCGTCGTTATCGAGGCCCGCGGTGGCGAGGATGATCGATCCAACGGTGCCAGCATTCCCGGCAGCATCAGTGATATCTATGGTGTAGATGCCGTCTGCGGTATTAGCTGGGTTGCCCGTTGGGGCTCCTTGACTGTAAGTACCGAATGGCTGATTACCGTCTTTGGTGGGATCAGCATCGATCAGTGAAATGGTGTATGTGCCGTTGGAGTAGGAAACGATGTACTGGCTGTTTGGCGTTAAAAGCGTCTTACTATCGCCACCAAGAATGGTAACTGTGAGACCAGGATCGCCGAAGAAGGTGAGGATGGGAAGGCCAACAGAAGTGATATTATCTTCTGCTCCGGTATCTGTATCGGCCGAGATTGCAAGGCTAGAAAAAGATAATTTGGTGTCGATAGAGTAGTTATTGGATTCTGTGGTGCCGGTGCCTGCATTGTTGGCAGTATCGGCTACACCGGTGTTGTCGAGGGTAATTAGATTGGTGCTATCTTCTAGATCTGCAGTTGGCGTAAGGGTTGCGGTCCAGGTGATGCCGCCATCGGAGGAGGAGACGGCGCTGAGGCTGCCGTTCTCAACGGTGAGATCAGCATTTGAGAAACCAGTGACGGCTTCTGAGAAGGTGATGGTAACTGCAGATGTTTCACCAACTTTGAGGTCTGCATCCGCGACTGTGATGGCTGCGGTTGGCGGAATGGAGTCAGTCGGAGTAGCTGATGTTGGTGGATTTGCTGACAATGCTTGAGAAATCTGACTTGGCAGAAGTGCCTCATCCCATATGCGAAGGTTCCATACATTTCCACCTGGCGTGTATTCACTACTCGTTGCTAAATCATCAAAGAAAAAGCCTAGTCTATACTTTCCGTCCACAAGCGAAGGGACTGAGCTATTTCCGACATCAGCAACGCGGATTTGCTGGACGTACCCTCCTTGCCCATCGTTTGTGTAAACTGTAAAGTATCCATCTGCATCGCGTGTGGCGATTAAGTCGACAACTTCGTTTTCAGAGAAAACTCTTTCTCCTGTGCCAAGCGGGTAATAGTTTATGCGACCACTGAGAAGATAAAATCCGGTGTCGTCTACTTGATCCTTGAAATCAATTATCTTGCGGTAACCGCTAACCTGTTGGTAGCTAAATCGCAATGCTATTGTGTATATAGTGCCGTTCCGAAGGTCTGTTTCGATGCTGATGCCGCCTCCAGGGATCTGTCCGGCCGCCCAGCTCCAGTAAGCTCCATTAATATCAGATCCAAAAGTTGAAGAAGAGTTCTCTGGGGTATTTATGGGTTGGTCAGAGCCGAAAATCGTGATGATCTCGCTGCCGCCAGTGGTATCAGTAATTGAACCATTGAATGCGATATCTGTAACCAGAGCCATCATTGATGTCAGAAATTCATGCAGATATTAGTTGCGAGGTTTTTCAGTTGGGTCGGGGAGGCTGAGTTTTTTTGATTAGTAGTTTTTATCATTTAAGCTTTGCGATTCGCCGAGCTTATTAATAAGATTTTCTGATATGCGCTTCCTCCCTTTCTCTCTCTGTTAGGGCGCTGATTAACAAGCTCTATGCTCGAACCCCTGTTTCCAAGCCCGGCCATGCCATGGACGCAGCTAGGAAATCTCTGGGCATCAGGGATTTGAGAAGCCACTGGCTTCAAGCCTGCCGCGTTGGGCTTCAAGTTGATCCAACACAGCTCATATCAGGTCTATGCCGTTCATTCCTCCCCATTTTTTGGTGGTTTTGGTGCCCAATCAGCCCCTCCGCTCACGCCATTCCCCCGTTCATGTCGCAACTGGCAACAGACGACGCGCCCGGAACAGATTGGTCATGGCACGCAGCTGGATTTTCTGAAAGCCGAACTGTCGCTACGCCCTCCGGCCGGCTTCGCAAAGATCACCCGGAATGGGTGCTTACTTTCGAGCGGAGGTGAAATTTAGCGGTCTCGATCAGATCTTGCAACTTTCCCTCTTTTGTTTCCGGTTGGGCTGGAATCCCGACCAGGTCATGAAAGCCGGGCCGCCTCGCCAGGGTCTTTAGCGTGATCAGCTCTTTGTAAATAGAGGCAAGGTCAGCGACAACTCCCTATATATCGGCCTGCTCTGCTTCGGTGCCACTACGGTTATCCAAAAAGATCGCAAGCTTGCCACCTATGGTTCGATGGCGCAGCCTCCGCTGAGAACCCAGTAGCTATTCACCCCTGTCATAACTTTATCGGGCTGCATGCTCGCCTGAGGCCACCGCGGTTGTATTGGCGCAGTAAATCGAGTGTGTCGACTTAAGAGAGCTCTTTAAAGTAGTAATGATCTTGGAGGAGTAAGTGCATAAGTGCTATTTGCTGCTCCCCACGCCGGCTCGCCAAGTCAGGGATGGTCCTTGCAACCTCTTGGGGTGAGACTTTCGCCTCTTCCCCTGCGCTCCTGGAGCGATCTGGCTTGAGCCTCAGGCAAACTCCCAATTACTCCAAGCTCTTCTAATCCGTGTTCCTTTAGATCCGCCCGCTCGTCAGGGTTGGGGATAGAGCGAGTAACTATCGATAGGGAGTGCAACCCCGCAGGGTTTGAACGCGACTTGGTAAAAGGGCGCCAGGTCACGGACACCACCCCTGACTCTCTGGCTGGCAGCGGCCTCACACCCCAATCGCCGCCAGCAGCTCAGCCGAAACCAGCACTGTTGGGTTTTGCGCTCGGGCGATGTCCTGGCTGCGAGTTGCTTATTACTCTGGAGGTACTGCGATCGGCCACCAGCAATGCTTCACGTCAGCCAGCTCGATCGTGGCAGAGCAGAGCGTTTCAAGTCTTCCCACGTGGTGCATGTGCCTCTGGGTGATGGCCTGCACCTGATCACCCTTAGCGGCATCGTCACCTTGGACTACAAGTCCGCCCACCAGGCCCAGCGCCACTCCCAAACCAGCGGTTGGGCTCAAGAGGATCTTCAACTGGATTTGTTACTCCCCCCCGAACTGGTGGCCGGGGGCCAACGTCTTCGCCTTGAGCAATGCGCCCCTCTGCTGACGATCAATGCCATCGGTGGCGTCTCCACCGTCGGCTGGGCTGTCAATGCCTGCCAGGGGCCGGGCCCGATCGAGTTGTCTGAGATCTTGCCCATCCGGGCCGAGATCGGCGTGTTCAACACAGGGGAAGTCCTGCATGCGATCGGCTATCACGTGACCTTGACCGCACGGTCCATTGCCCCTTGAGGCTGATCAACTCCAGCCCTGGGGCGATGGCAGCAGCAACAACCAAACGGAACGCCAAGCCATCTTCTAATTTGAACAAAGTTTGAAGTTCGCGAGCACTTGCCCGCCCGGCTGCCCCGCAAGCCCCCTTCTCTCCAGGAGCTGCTGGAGCGCTGCGGAGGACCTCAGGAGGCGCTGCCGCTGTTGTCTCGCCTGGCTTCTACAGCGGTAGCAGGGGATCGTTATCTGCACTGGGATGAGCTCCGCCATCGCACGCCGCCAGAGGGGCTGAGCCACGAGCAGTGGTGGCTGGCCGAAAAGCTTTCCCGTCGGCCCACTCCTCTGCCCCTAAAGGCGAACGACGGTCGTGCCTTTTGGTTTTCCCAGTCGCCCGCCCTGTTGCAAGGGCTGCATGAGATCGACATGCACGCCGGCGCCAGCGTTGTGGCGCCTGAGGCCGTTACCACCCGCTCCACCCGGGATCGCTACCTGCTCAGCTCGTTGATGGAGGAGGCCATCACCTCCTCGCAGATGGAAGGTGCCGCCACGACGCGCGATGTGGCCAAGGCGATGATCCGCAACCGCCGCCCACCACGGGACCGCTCCGAGCGGATGATCCTCAATAATTTCCTGACGATGCAGCGCATCCGGGAGTTGCGAGATCAACCGCTGACGCCCCAGCTGGTTCTGGATCTGCACCGGCTGGTGAGCGAGAACAGCCTTGATGACCCGGCGGATGCCGGACGGCTGCGCCCGCCAGGCAAAGAGGTGGTGGTGGATGACGCCTACGGCACCGTGTTTCATGTGCCACCGCCAGGCGATGAGCTGCCGCAACGGCTTGAGGAGCTATGCCGCTTTGCCAATGGCGAGACCCCAAAGGTGTTTATCCACCCGGTGGTGCGGGCCATCGCTGTGCACTTCTGGCTGGCCTATGACCACCCCTTCTGTGATGGCAATGGCCGCACTGCAAGGGCGCTCTTTTACTGGGCGATGCTCCATCAGGGCTACTGGTTATTTGAATTCATCTCGATCTCCTCGGTGATCAACAAGGCCCGGGGACAGTACGAGCGTTCATTCCTGCTCAGCGAGAGCGACGACAACGACCTCACCTATTTCCTGCTAGCCCAGCTGAAGGTGATCCAGCAGGCCATCGGCAGCCTGCACGCCTATCTGGAGCGCAAAGCGGATGAGGTGGGCACTCTGCAGCAGCGGCTTGAGGGAATGGAGGGCCTAAACCATCGCCAACTGGCCTTGCTGCGGCATGCGCTGAGGCATTCGGGCTTCCGTTATTCGGTGCTCTCCCACCAAAACAGCCATGGCGTCAGCCATCAGACCGCCCGCAGTGATCTCCAAAAACTGGCATCCCGTGGGCTGCTGCTTCCGGGCAAGGACGGACGGCGAGAGATCTTTCGGGTGCCGGAGGATCTGCCGGCGCGCCTGCCCGCCTGAGCAACAGCTCCGTGGACTGGGTGTCAGAAACTCGTGTAATCTCCTGACACACCAGGACATAACAGGACCGATCCAGTCGTCATGGCTGTTCCGAGGGAGATGGCTGTTCCGAGCGAGAAGACCGTGCTGAGCGAGAAGATCCTTGAAGCGGCAGGCAAGTGCCCTGAGGGATTCCTGCTGGCTGCCAAGCAGTTCCTGGCGCTGGGCAAGCGCGATGCGGTGGACCAGGCCCTGCGGCGCCTGGCGGCCCGGGGCAAGCTCGTGAAGATCACCCGCGGCCGTTACGCCTTGCCCGTTTGCAGTCGCTTTGGCACCAGACCGCCGGCGCCGGAGGCGGTGATGGGCTGGCTCAACCAGGAGGGCGTTCAGCAGTTGGTGAGCAGTGGTGCCGCCGCGGCCAATGCCCTTGGCCTCACCACCCAGATGCCCGTACAGCAGATCTATCTGTCCCGCAGCCGGAGCCAGAAGCGTTATGTCTTCGGCAAGCAGCAGGTCACCATCCGCACGGCAGCCGCCTGGAACTTCCTGCTGGCCGATCGCCCTGCCGGCCAGGCGATCCGCGCCCTGACCTGGCTCGGCCCTGATCAGGCCTCAGCAGTTCTGCCGAAGCTCCGAACTGTGCTGTCTCCTGAAGAGTGGGAAGCCCTGCTCTCCGTCAGCGCTGAGCTGCCCTTGTGGCTGGCAGAGCTGCTCAGTGAACAAGATCAGGGACCGCTGGAGGTTCGTGGCTGAGTCCTGGTTCGCTCTTTCCGCTGAGGATCAGAAGGAAGCCCTGGCGGTGGCTGCTGCCGAATCCGGCTGGCCGGCCTTTCTGCTTGAGAAGGACATCTGGGTGGTCTGGGCCCTGCAGATCCTTGGAACAGATCAGCAACTCCTGCGGAGCCTCACCTTCAAGGGCGGCACCTCGCTCTCCAAGGCCCATGGGTTGATTGACCGCTTCTCGGAGGACGTCGACCTCACCGTCAACATTCAGCACCTCTGGCCGGATGTCGACCTGGCGCCGGCAGTCAACCCGAGCCAGGCCGAAAGGCGTCGTAAGGCCGCTGACAGCAAGCTCAAGAAATGGGTCAGAGAGATCCCCATGCCACTGCTTCAAGGGGCTGTCTCGGCCGCTGGCATCCCGGTGAAGCTGACGCTCAAAGCGGCGGAACCAGGGCGTCGGCAGCCACCCACCATCGTTCTTCACTACCCACCGCTGATCTCGGCGCCTGAGGGCACCTACGGCTACGTGCGGCCCACGGTGCTGCTGGAGTTCGGTGCCCATTCCACCGGCGAACCGCATGGGCCGGTGCCCATCACCTGCGAGGCAGCGACCCACCTGGTCATGCTCGATTT
>CAZKER010000258.1:0-13528 GCA_964551845.1 uncultured Cyanobium sp. | reverse complement strand
CATCGGCTACGGGGCGATCTCTGCGCACCACGCCAGAATCCTCAATGCCGAAGGGGCCATTCCCGATAGCGTCGTCGGACGATTGCCCGACGACACGGCCCGTTTCGCCGCCGAGCACTACGGAGTGTCGGTGCTGGGCGTGACCGTATCAAAGCAGCAGGCTGAAGCCTGCCAAAAGCTGAGCAAAGACCTTCCGGTTGAAGTGCACCTGGCCGACTACCGCGCAGCACTAATCCGGGAGCGGGGCCCCTTCGATCGAGTGGTGTCGGTGGGGATGATGGAACACGTGGGACGCCACAACGACCGCACTTTCTTCTCGGGCATCGATGCCGTGCTCCGCGACGACGGCCTCTGCCTGCTGCAAACCATCGGCAGCACCGAAACCTGCGATTGGTTTGATCCCTGGATCGACGCCTATATCTTTCCAAATGGGCGACTGCCTTCGGCGATGCAGTTGTGCAGGGGCTGGGAGCCCTGGTTTGTACTTGAAGACTGGGACAACTTCGGCGCCGACTACGACCGCACCTTGATGGCCTGGTGGGCCAATTTCGAGCAGGCCTGGCCCGAGCTTTCGCAGCACCTAGACCCTGAATTCCAACGGATGTGGCGCTACTACCTACTGGCCTGCGCAGGCCTATTTCGATCCCGCCGGGGCCAACTGTGGCAAATCGTACTGTCCAAACGGAACCGTTGTCAGATGTATCGCTCGGTGCGTCCAAGAGCCTGCCAGCTAACCAACCATGCGCCCAAATCGGCCTCCAACCTACCTAAAGCGTGAACATTTCAGGCTGCTATTTGAAACCGATGCTCAGCAATATTAACAGCGCCACATTAGATCCCTTGCCAAAGAAATTGATTTCTCTCTATACATTCAAACCTTCACCTATGCACCGCTCCTCGAGCTCATAAATCATGACAAATATTCTGGTCACCGGTGGGGCTGGCTACCTGGGCTGCCATGTGCTTCTTCCCCTGATCGAGCAGGGCTACCAGCCGATCGTCTTCGATAATCTCAGCAGCGGCCACCGCTCTCTAACTAACATCCACCACAGCATCAAACTGGTGGAAGGGGACCTAGCGGATCGCCAGCTACTGCAGCAAACCTTGGTGAAACACCAGATATCCGCAGTGCTACATCTAGCGTCCGAGAGCAATGACAGCTGCTGGCATCAGGACGGGGGAGTGGCGATTGAGAGGTTGTACATTAGCAATGGGATGAATACGCTTATATTAATGGAGGAATTAATAAACTACAAGGCCGACAATCCTCCGCCAGTTGTGTTCTGCTCAAGCTGTTCTGTTCACGGAGACCCCCACGAAAATTGCCTGCGTGAATCCACCTCTAAAGCGCCCAGCACGCCCTATGGACGCAGCAAGCTGGCCGCCGAATGGATCTTGGAGGATATGGCGCATAGCCATAGCATTAGCCATGTAATCTTACGCAGTTGCAATGTGGCAGGCGCCCAAGCTCAGAATGACATAGGGGAGTGGCACGATCCGGAAACACACCTGATTCCCCGTGCCCTGCGTGCCGCGAGAGAGCACACAGTTCTCCCCATCTATGGCATGAATTACCCAACACCAGATGGCACAGTCGTACGAGACTTCATGCACATCTGTGACCTTGCTGCCGCTCACATCAGCGCCTTAAATTATCTCCTGGCTGGTGGCTGCAGCACGGCTTTTAATCTGGGTACTGGAACAGGTTATTCATTATTGGAAGTTATTCACACCGTTGAACGCATCACCCATACGAAGGTGCGCTTGCAGGACGTGGGACGCCGCGAAAACGAACCCATCTGGAGAGTCTGCGATGCCAGCAAAGCCCGGGAGGTGCTGCAGTGGGTGCCCCACTATTCAAACCTCGACGTAATTGTGGGCGATGCCGCCGCCTGGGACGCCCATGTTCACAGCCGTCAGCAGGAGGTTGTGGTCTGAACTGCTGCAGCACCGGCGTTGAGGGCTGCAGCAATGCCAGCCGCCATCTGCTGCAGCGAGAATACCGAACCGGAGATCTATATAGCTTGAAATATTAAAGTGCAGGTGAGGGCATGCAACAACAGCATCAGGACACACTCCAAGCGCTGTTTGCCCATCCGATCCAGCGCGGTATTCATCTCACCCGGGCGATTGATCTCTGCCGGGCCCTAGGGGCAGAAGTAAGCCACCTCGATCAAAACCGCCTGAAAGTCCAATGGGCCCATGGTGAGGAAACCTGGCTGCAATGTGGCTCGGGCCCCGGAAAGAACGAGTTGCACCCCGATGCGTTGATGCGACTGCGGCAGCTGCTTGTGCAGCAAGGAATCAGCCCCGACCATCCCGAATCATTCAACGAGCCTGAGCGCGGGGACCAGAGCCACCGACTGGTGATCCGCATGGACCATCGCCACTGCGACATCTTTCACCTGGTGGGCACAGATGTGGAACATGCCGTGCTGCGCCCCCATGGGTTGTGGGGCACCGGCCAACGACTCAGCCATCGACACGACCGGGACATCGCCGGCCAACGAGCACCGCTCGACACCGACTATTTCAAACGCATCGAGCAAGCCATCGAGGCGGCGGATGTGGTGCTGCTCGTGGGTCATGGCAAAGGCCAGAGCAACGTGGCCTCGGTGCTGCGCAAACACCTCGAGCAGCACAAGCCCCAGTTGCTGGCGCGGGTGACGCAGGAGAGCATCAACGACACCAACCTCAGCGACGACGCGCTTTTGGCCCTGGCGAGACGCAAGTTCGGCAACCTGCCCCATCGCCATAGCCTCCGAATCCCAGGACAGCCGATTCAAGAAAACGTGAATTAATCGGCACGATCTCCTACAAAGCCAAAAAGGAGCCCCCCAAGCGCCCCAAAACAGCTCTCGGTGAGGCTCACCCTATGTAATGAAAGCACCTTCAATCCTGGGGACTGAGCGCAGGCAGGTCAACTGAACGATCGGCACTGGCCCGGTTCAGCTCGCGCTCCAAGCTTAAGATGCGTTTCTCACGCAAACAGTATTTGCATCCACCAGTGGTTTGCAAATGCTTCTCGGGGGTGATGGAAATCTCCTTCACCGGATGGGCGGTGCAGCGAATCTTGATTGGGGTCTTGTAGCTCTTGTAAACGATGGCTGAATAGTCGTATTGGCCCCCGAAACGGGATCGGGCCCGCTCTAGGAAGAGCTCAAAACTGATTGGGTTTCCCATCGCTAGGCCCCGATCAGATCATTCAGGTGTTGGCATGATATTGAGTTTTGGCCAGGGACCCTAGCTTCCAGCCAAGAGCGTCACGATGCGTGACAGGAGCCGATGCTTAATGGTGCGTGATGCAGTGGAAAACCAGTTGATCCGGAGGGCGAGTGGCCTGACTTTCTAAAATTCGAAGGAGCGCCATGAAGGGAGTGGTGATCAGGCAGGGAGCAATCCCTGCTTTTTTATGGCTGCCAACAGCCTGTGGTGCGAATCTGGATGCCTTCAAACTAAGCAAGCCCGCCATGGCCCCCGAGAGTCCCCAGCGTCCGGCCTGGCTGAACTGGCTGTTCCTGCTGGCGTTCCTATGGAGCTCCTACCAACTAGCTGGCCTCTGGTTCCAGCGTCTGCACGGCTAGGGATATTGGTTGGGCACGAAGAACTGCTCGTTGCGGGGCGAACGAATCTCCCCCTTGGGGGGCTTGCGGGGCGGCAGCTTGATCGCCGGAGGCGTCATGTCCTCGTAAGGGATCTTGCTAAGCAGGTGATGAATGCAATTGAGGCGAGCGCGGCGTTTGTCGTCGGCCTCCACGGTGAACCAGGGGGCTTCGGGGATGTTGGTGTGGGCAAACATCACATCCTTAGCTTTTGAGAAGCTTTCCCACTTGTTGCGGGCCTCCAGGTCCATCGGGCTGAGCTTCCAACGGCGGGTGGGATCGTCAATTCGGGACTGGAACCGGGATTCCTGCTCCGCGTCGCTGACCGAAAACCAATACTTGAGCAGGACTATTCCGGAGCGCACCAGCATCCGCTCAAACTCTGGGCAGCTCTGCAGAAACTCCTCAGCCTGCGCGGGGCTGCAGAAGCCCATCACCGGTTCGACACCAGCCCGGTTGTACCAGCTGCGATCAAATACGACGATCTCCCCGGCCGAAGGGAAGTGTTCGACGTAGCGCTGGAAATACCACTGGGTTTTTTGTTGATCAGAGGGAGTGCCCAGGGCCACCACTCGGCAGCCGCGGGGATTAAGCGGTTCGGTGATGCGTTTGATCGTGCCGCCTTTACCGGCTGCATCCCGGCCCTCGAACACCACGATCAGCCGAAAGCCAGAAGCCTTCACCCAATACTGCATTTTCACCAGCTCCACCTGTAGCCGGTTGAGCTCCTTCTCGTAAATCTTGCGGTCCAGGAGACCCCCATTGGTAGCCAGGTCTTCCAGCAACGGCGACGGGTAGTAGCGATCGCTGAGGGGCCCAAACTGGGGGGGTTGGGGCTTGCCTGAGTTGCTGTCTTTGTCCGATTGCTTGTGTTTAGCCATCGGTGACGATCTCCATACTTAAATACTGCTACTGGGCTGGGGCCACAGGGCCCGCACCAGGCGGACAATCCCCGCCAGCACCAGGCCCAGGGCCGCGATTGCCGCTAAGACCAGCAGCACCACAGCCAGCAACTGCACCAGCCCCCAGAGGGCCTGCTGCACCCCGCCGATCAAGTTGGCCAAGGCGGTGCTCAGCAACAGGAAAGTATCAAAGCGCTCCGGCAACTGCAGCAAGACCAACAGCAGCCCAGCGCCAGCGGCGCCGAGAAGCAGGGCGACACCGGCCTGACGCCAGCGGGCCGGGCGGCGGCGGCGGCGAAACACCCGTCGTTTCGATGCACCGGTGGTGGGCAACTGCAGTGCTCGGCGACGGGGGGAGGTCATACCTCGAGGTCGTAGCCGGCGCCGCGCATCCAGCGCTCGAATTCCATCAGCACCAACTCGTTAGGGCAGTCGATCAAGGAGAGGTCGGCCACGGTGCAATCCCCCTGGCCGCCGTGGTGCAGGGAGAGACGAAAGTTGTCGCCGCTGAGTCCGCAAACCTCCGGATCACTGCGCACAACCAAATCAAGGGAGGCCCCGAGCCGGGCAACCCGAATCCGCAATTCCGACCAGGTCATCGTCGCCATAGCTCCAATTTCCCATCCGAACAGACCGGTTTAAGTTTGACCAGATCGCCGGTTACGTCAATAGCGGTTATGTCGTTAGCTGGGACATCAGCAGGGCGAGCTCAGGGTCGCGGCGGGGCCGGGGCTGCTCCCTTGGCCGGCTCGGCGGGAGCTGGCCGCTGTGACGGGTCGAGCCCAGGCTTGGGCTCTGGTAGCAGCAACCCCAGGCCTGAGGCCAAGGCCACAGCTAGCAGCCCTGCCACCGGTGCTGCAAGGCGCTGAGCAAGGGGGCGGCGCTCCACTAGCTCACGGCCCTTAAGGGGCAAGGGCGGCGGCAGCTCCAGGGGCAACTGCAGCCGCGAATCGAGGCGCAACTGATCGAGTACCCGCACCAGGTCGGCCAGCTCGGCATCGTCGAGATTGAGCTGCAGTGGGGGCGTGTCCGGCTGGCTACTGCGTAGCAGCAGGGCATGGCCGCCCTCGGGCCCCGGACCAATCTCCACTGGCTCGGGCTCGGCGCCAAAGCGACGCTGCACGCCACTGATCAGGTAGCGGGCGTAGGGCAGCACTACCTGCATCAGGGCTAGCAGATGCTCCTTGCGGCCCTCAAGCTCGGGGCGGCCGGCCCAGGCCAAACTCCAACCCGTGATGATGCCGAGGTTCTGGCCGCTCTGGCCGACCGACACATCCGGCAGACCCTCCACCTTGAGGCGGCAGCTGAGTTGGTCGAACTGCAGTACTTGCTTCATTGCAGGCTCAGGGGCTGGGTCATGGCTGGGCATCCAGCAGGCTGGCGCGCAGCCGTTCAAAACCGCCCACACCGGCGCCCAGGGCCAGGGCCTGGATCAGCAGGCGCGACTGGCGGGCACCCGACTCGGGATCGAGCAACAGTTGCACGCCACCACGGCGGAGGTTCATGCGCTGGCGCACCAGGTCGGCCAGGCGGCCGCGGAATAGGTTCCAACGCTCGCTGAGCACTTCTGGCGGCTCGGCGCTGGAGAGCAGGCTGCGCAACAGGGGGTAGAGGCGGTCTGCCAGGGCGCAAAGAATGCGGATCAAGGCGTCGGTTTCAGCCGGCTCCAGGCCTTCGCGGCGAGTGGTGCGGCGCAGGGGGTTGGTGCAGCGGCGTTTCCACAGTTCCACCCGGTTAGGGAAGAGGCTCGTGAAGCCCATCTGCTCGCTCATCCACACCATTGCCTCACCGCCGTTGAGGTCGAGGGCTTCGGCGCTGAGCAACAGCAAATCGAGGCGTTCCAGGCCGCGGCGGGGAAGCCGGGCGCTCAATTCCGGCGCGTTTGAATCCAGGGGCATGGCTGCGATGATGCCAGTAAGTGCACCCAACCGTCACGTTCATGGCCCCAGACCTGCGGGAATTCGTGCGCGATGTGCCTGATTTTCCCAAGCCCGGCATCCTGTTTCGCGACCTCACACCGCTAATGCGCGACCCCGACGGCTGGCAGGAGGTGATCCGCCAGCTAAGCGCGGTATGCGAACAGCTGCAGCCAGACCTGATCGTGGGCATTGAGTCGCGGGGCTTCATCGTGGGCACCGCCCTGGCCACCGCAGTGCGATTGGGTTTTGTGCCGGTGCGCAAGCCCGGCAAGCTGCCCGGCGAAGTTACCGGCGTGGATTACGCCCTTGAATACGGCAGCGACCGACTGGAGATCCACAGCGATGCCCTGGCCGATGGCTCCAAGGTGCTGATCATCGACGATCTGCTGGCCACCGGCGGCACCGCGGCGGCTTGCGCCGAGCTGGTGGCTGCGGCTGGTGGTGAGCTCTGCGGCTTCGGCTTCGTGGCCGAACTGGCTGCCCTAGAAGGGCGCCGCAAGCTGCCTGAAGATCAGCCCGTGGAGTCGCTGATCATCTATTCCTGAGCCTGCCAGCTCAGCAGGGCATCGAACTGCTCCAGGCTGATTAGCCCGAAGCGCCACAGCACGACCGGCAGGGGCGCCTGCTCCTGCTGGGCCTGGCGCAAGCCCAGGGCTAGGGCGCTCTCGCTCAAACCAAATTGATGGCGTAGCAGACGCAGCAGCGCCGCTGAAGGCGGCGGCTGGGAACTTGTACTAATCACCATGCTGGCTTTCCCATGAGACTCATGCTGATCAGCGGCGCAGCAACTGGCAAGGGCCATCGGTCATGGCAGCCAGGCTCAACCGGCGTAGGGGAGCGAGCTTGGCCAGAAGCCACAGGGCCATGTGGCGCAAAGGCAGCAGCAGGGGGGCGCGATTCGAGAAAAACCGCACCAGCAGGTCGGTGGCCAGCAGGGTGAGCAGCAGGTCGGGCCAACGCCGCCGCCCATAGGCCGCCGGCATCCGCCGCACCGCCAGCCGGCCGGCAGCTACACGCCGGGCCAGGCGATGCAGGGTGGCCACATCACGCCAGCAAAGGTTCAGCCCCTGGCCACCCACTGGATGACAGCGGTGACCGCTCTCCCCCACCAGCACCGTGTGACCTCGATGCAGGCGCCGGGCCAGCAGCAGGGCTACCGGAAAGGCGCGCGGATCGTCGAGGAGAGCATCGGGCTGAAGCTGGTCTGGCAGGGCACCGGCCAGGGCATCAAGGAAGGCTGAATCGCCGAGGCTTTCAAGCTGGCGGCAGCGGTGGGCTGGGGCACTCCAAACCAGCTGAAACAAGCCATCGCCCAGGGGCAGCACTGCGAAAGGCCCCTCAGGTCGCAGCAGCTCCCAGGCCTGGTCGTCGGCGCTACCGCGCAGCTGCACCAGGGCCGTGAGGCAGTTCTGGCGGTAGGCCCACTGCAGCACCCCGATGCCAAGAGCCTCCCGGCAGGGGGAGTGGGGGCCATCGGCCGCCACGACAAGGTCGAGCGGCGGCTGATCACCTGCGGTGAGAGGCGACTGTGTGCCCAGCTCCAGGGTGATGGCTGGATGGGCGGCCAGACGTTCCAGCAGCAGGGTCATAAGCGGGCGGTGCTGGCCCACCCAGCCCACGGCCGCAGCCGGGGCCGCCGCCCGCCGCGAGCCCAGATCCGCCAGGGAGAAAAGCACCTGGCGCTGGATGGCCAGATCCAGCAGCTGCAGGGAGCGGAAGGGCACCAGCACCGACTGCACAGCTGGCCACAGACCCAGCTGCTCCAGAAGGCGCTGGCTCGAATGGGTGAAGGCATAGGCGCGGCTGCGCTCGAGCAGCACCACGGCGGGCAGGGGATCACAGATCCGTACCTGCCAGCCGGCGTCAGCCAAAGCCAGGGCCGTAAGGGCGCCGGTGGGGCCTGCCCCGTTCACCTGGGCCCGCAGAACCGGTTTGGACTCGACCATGGCGTCTGGCAGATCAGCCCGGGGCACGGGCACAAAAAAGCCGCAGCGAATGTGCTGCGGCAATTGGTGTAGCAAGAGCTCAGGCGGAAGCGAGAGCAAAGGGTTCAGCCGATGCCAAGCAGGCCGCGGGTGAAGGATTCACCGCCTAAGGCGAACTCAGTGGCGAGCAGGGCGATGAAGCCGAGCATGGCCATGCGGCCATTGAGCTTCTCGGCACGTTCGTGGAAGCCCCAACCGCTCTCGGTAGAAACCACTTCCATGCGGGGCTCAGTGGCGAAGGCGTTGAGGCGGCCGCCGTCTTCGGTGGTAACGGTGGCGCCGCGAATGGTGGCGGCTTCGATCGAAGGGGTGGACTGGGTCACGGGAACCTGACGTTTACTTGCTCAAAGTGTAACGCAATATTGCAGCTTGTAACCGCGGCACTTTGTGAATGCATCCGGCGCCCAGCTCAGCGGAAACGCTTCAGGCAAAGCTCCTCAAAGGCGGGCCGCAGCAGGAAGGGGTATTCACCGACCCAGAGCTTGAGCTGGGGCAGCCAGGCATCGCTGATAGCCCCCACCTGCGAGAAATCCTTGCGCTCACTCAGCACCAACACCCGCACAACCATGCCGGCACGAATCTGCTGGTGCTTCTTTTCAAAGGGGAAGCGCACCTTGCCGAGATATCCCTCCTCGTCCTCGAGCTCGAGGGTGAGCCAGGTGCGGCGGTTTTCCACCAGCTCTAGGCGGCCGTCGTTGTTTGCCTGCTCGCGGCGCTGCTCCACGATTTCGCGGGTGTAAAGATCAGCGATCTGGCCCTCAAACAGCGCCGCAGCTGGATAGCGGCGCAAAGTTGAATTTTTTTGGCCGGCCTCGAGGATCGGTCCCCAGAGCAAATAAAGGGCAAACACAAAGCCCACCACCAGGAACACCGGACCGAACTGGCTGGAAAACAGCAGGGTCTGGCTGATTAACAGGGAAATCACCGCGCCGATCACCGAGATCAGCACCCGCTGAAGCACCTTGCGGGGATTGCCGGTGCAGGCGTTGAACTGGGGGCCGGTGGCCACCGCTGGGATCAAGCGCAATAGCTCGCCGGGGCGCAGGGGAAGCAGCATCAGATCAGCCGCTCCAGGCCGTACACCAGGCCACCCAGCTGGCGCACCTTGCGCACCGTGAGCAGCACTCCGGGCATATAGGCGGAGCGCTCGATCGTGTCGTGGCGCAGGGTGTAGGTCTCGCCGGGAGCACCAAACATCACCTCTTGGTGGGCCACCAGCCCCGGCAGCCGGATCGAGTGCAGACGCAGACCGCTGTCGCGCTGGCCGCCGCGACAGCCGACCAGGGTTTCGTGCTCTTCAACCTGCTGGGGGTTAAAGGATTTGCCCAGCTCCTCAATCAGCTCGGCGGTCTTGATGCAGGTGCCGCTGGGGGCATCGGCCTTGCGGTTGTGGTGCAGTTCGGTGAGCTCGGCGAAGTCGTAGAAGCGGGCGGCGGCAGCGGCGGCCTGTTGCAGCAGCACCATGCCAACCGAAAAATTGGGTATCACGGCCCCACCCACCGAAGCTTTATCGGCAAACGTCGCCAGATCTGCCAGCTGCTCAGGCGACAACCCCGTGGTGCCGATCACCGGATGTACGCCGTAAGCGATCGCGGCGCGAGTGTGCTCATAAACCACCGATGGGTGGGTGAAATCCACCAGCACGGCGCCGCCGCCCTGACGTGCTGCCTGGCTGGCCTGGCAGAGGGCCCCTTCAAAATCGCTGGTGATCGCCAGCTCCAACTCGCCTAAGCCGAGCTCCAGACCTAGATCGGCACCCTCCTTGCCAGACGTGGTGTCGATGGCGGCCACCAGGGCGCAATCAGGGGCAGCAAGCACGGCCCGCACCACCTCGGCGCCCATGCGGCCTAGGGCACCGGCCACCACCACGGGGATGGGGGCCCCAGAGGCAGGAACGGGAGCAGGGGCCATGGCGATCTGAATGCGCTGGCTGCGAGCCTATGCGGGGCACGCAGGAACAAGACCTCGCATCGAGGCAATGACCTCCGTAGATTCCTCAACATCACTTCATCCGCGCGCATGTTCACGCAGGTTCGCTCCACCAACCGCCGCGTTACCCCCGGCGACGTGAACGGCCGGGCCGTGATGAAGGCCGTTTATGTGGTGCTCGAGCCCCAGTACCAGAACGCCCTTACCCAGGCAGCCACCTCACTCAATGCCCAAAACGGGCCCCTGGCGATCGAGCTGAGCGGTTACCTGATCGAGGAATTGCGCGACCCCCAAAATTACGCAGATTTCCAGGCAGACGTGGCTGCGGCTGATGTGTTCATCGCCTCGCTAATTTTCATTGAAGATCTGGCCCAGAAGGTGGTGGAAGCGGTTGCTCCCCACCGCGACCGGCTCAAGGCAGCCGTGGTGTTCCCCTCCATGCCGGAGGTGATGCGGCTCAACAAACTTGGCACCTTCTCTATGGCCCAGCTGGGCCAGAGCAAGAGCGCTATTGCCAGCTTCATGAAAAAGCGCAAGGAGGCCGGCGGCGCCGGCTTCCAAGACGCGATGTTGAAGCTGCTCAACACCCTGCCCACGGTTCTGAAATACCTGCCTGTGGAAAAGGCGCAGGATGCCCGCTCCTTCATGCTCAGCTTCCAGTATTGGCTGGGCGGCACACCAGACAACCTCAGGAATTTCCTGTTGATGCTGGCCGACAAATATGTATTTCCTCGGGGCGGCTCGGGAGAAGCGGCAGACCGTGATGCGGTGGTTGTAGCCGAGCCCGAGGTGTTCCCTGACCTGGGCATTTGGCACCCGCTGGCACCGGGGATGTTTGAAGACCTAAAGGAATACATGAATTGGAACGCCAGCCGCGGCGACCTCAGCGAGCAGGCCCGCAAGGGTCCGATTATCGGCTTGGTGTTGCAGCGCAGCCACATCGTCACCGGCGATGAAGCTCACTACGTGGCGATAATTCAGGAGCTGGAATATCGCGGCGCTACCGTGATTCCCGTGTTCTGCGGCGGGCTCGATTTCACCAAGCCGGTGAATGCCTTCTTCTACGACCCACTGAACCCTGACATGCCCCTGGTGGATGGGGTTGTGTCACTCACGGGCTTCGCCCTAGTTGGCGGCCCAGCCCGTCAGGACCACCCCAAGGCAATTGAGGTGCTGAAAAAGCTGAATCGCCCATACATGGTGGCGTTGCCTCTGGTATTTCAAACCACCCAGGAGTGGGAAGAGAGCGACCTAGGCCTGCACCCAGTGCAGGTGGCGCTGCAGATCGCCATCCCCGAGCTCGATGGAGCTATCGAGCCAATCGTGCTCAGCGGCCGCGACGACGCCACCGGCAAAGCCCACACCCTGCAGGACCGGGTGGAAGCGATTGCCGAGCGGGCTATTCGTTGGGCCTCATTGCGGATCAAACCGCGGGCCGAGAAGAAGCTGGCGATCACCGTATTCAGCTTCCCTCCAGACAAGGGCAACGTCGGCACAGCTGCCTATCTGGATGTGTTCGGTTCGATCTTCCGGGTGCTCGAGGAGATGCAGCTCAAGGGCTACGACGTACAAAACATGCCACGTAATCCCAAGGCGCTGATGGAGGCTGTGATCAACGACCCCGAGGCTCTCCAGGGTGCACCGGAGCTGGCGATCGCCCACCGCATGAGCGTGGAGGAGTATGAGCGGCTTACTCCCTATTCCGAGCGGCTCGAGGAAAACTGGGGCAAGCCCCCCGGCAATCTCAATTCCGACGGCACCAACCTGCTGATCTACGGGCGCCACTTCGGCAACGTGTTTGTAGGCGTCCAGCCCACCTTTGGCTACGAGGGCGACCCGATGCGGCTGCTCTATTCGCGCAGCGCTAGCCCCCACCACGGGTTTGCCGCTTACTACACCTATTTGGAGAAGGTGTGGCATGCCGATGCGGTGCTGCACTTCGGCACTCACGGCTCGTTGGAGTTCATGCCCGGCAAGCAGATGGGCATGAGCGAGACCTGCTACCCCGATTCGCTGATCGGAGCCCTACCAAACCTCTATTACTACGCCGCCAACAATCCGAGCGAAGCCACCATCGCCAAGCGGCGCGGCTACGCCTCCACGATCAGCTACCTCACACCACCCGCAGAAAATGCCGGCCTGTATCGGGGCCTCAAGGAGCTCGGTGAGCTGGTGGGCAGCTACCAGCAGCTGCGCGAGGGCAGCCGGGGCGTGCAGATCGTCAACGCAATCGTGGAGACGGCGCGTCAGTGCAATCTCGATAAGGACGTCTCCCTACCAGAGCTAGATGCCTCAGAGATAGGTCTCGACGGCCGCGATGGCGTGGGTGGTGCGGTGTATCGCCAGCTGATGGAGATCGAGAGCCGGCTGCTGCCCTGCGGCCTGCACACGATCGGCAAGCCGCCTACCGCTGAAGAGGCAATCGCAACCCTGGTGAATATTGCGGCGCTCGAGCGCGAGGAAGATGGGTTGCGCTCCCTACCGGCACTGCTAGCCGAGAGCCGTGGCCGCACGATTGCCGACATCTACAAGGGCAACGACGACGGTGTACTAGCCGATGTAGAGCTCAATCGCACCATCACCGAGGTGTGTCGCGCGGCGGTGGGCGCCATGGTGAAGGCCGTTACCGGCGCCGATGGCCGGGTAACCATGCGTCAAAACTTCGCTTGGTTGTTTGCGTTGCTGGAGCAATTTGGCTTCCAGCTGCCCAGCCCCTGGCTGAGCGCCTGCCGCAGCGCCGGCTTCCCTGGGGTTGATCAGGCCGAGCTCGACAAGTTGTTTAGCTACCTGCGTTTCTGCCTTGAGCAGATCTGCGCCGACATGGAGATGCAGAGCTTGCTGAAGGCCCTCGATGGCGAATACGTGCTGCCAGGCCCCGGTGGCGACCCGATTCGCAACCCCGGCGTGCTGCCCAGCGGCAAGAACATCCACGCCCTTGATCCCCAGTCGATCCCCACCCGCGCTGCGATTGCTGCTGCCAAAGTGGTTGTGGACCGGCTAATCGAGCGCCAGAAGGCTGAGCAAGGTGCCTGGCCCGAAACGATCGCCTGCGTGCTCTGGGGCACTGACAACATCAAAACCTACGGCGAATCGCTGGCCCAGATTCTCTGGTTTATCGGCGTGCGTCCGGTGGCCGACTCCCTCGGCCGAGTAAACAAGCTAGAGCTGATCTCCCTGGAAGAGCTGGGCAG
>CAZKER010000257.1:0-21619 GCA_964551845.1 uncultured Cyanobium sp. | reverse complement strand
CTTCCGTGTTGAACCGCCCCAGGCCGAAGCGAACGCTTCCGTGGATGGATTCGTCCGGTATGCCCATCCCGGTATCCTGAATGGCGACGGAAATGTCCGCCGAGTCGAAGTTGCCGCTGATCACAACGATGCCGCCCCGGTGGGAGCCCATGGCCCCGCGTAGGGCTGTGCGCTCATCTCCAGTGACCACCACACGGCCAAGGGGTAGTTGCAGGGCCTCGGCTGCCAGCTGCCGACCCAGCTCTTGGACTGAGCTGCCCACTTCGATGCCACTGGCGCCAATACCTGCGGCCAATAGGGGCGCACCGGTATCCGGCAGCTCTAGGTGGGCCTGCCGCAGGCTGACCTCCAGGGCCTGGCGGAAGCGGGCTGGACCGTCGGCGGCGGCTAGATGGCATACCCCGGGCCCCTGGCCTTCACCCAGCAGCTCACCACTGAAGGCATCGCTGAGGCGACAGCTGGTGTGGGTCTGGCCGGCGTCGAAGCCGGCAATCAGGCTTGGTTCAGCCACGACCTTCGGAGCGGCTAGCACCGGCAGCCAGGGTGGCGATGCAGAACCAGCCGCTCAGCTGCACTTCCGGCCGGAAAAAGATCGTGTCGGTGAGCCCCTGAACCGTGAGCCCGACAATTACGGCGATCGCCGCCAGGGCCGGCAGGCTGAAGGGGCTATCCGCGCGCCAGAGGCTGGTGGCGCTGCGCAGGCTGGCCACCAGCAGTCCGATCCCGGCCAGCAAGCCAGGGATGCCTGCCTCCACCGCCAGCTCAAGGGGGATGGAGTAAGCGCTGAGGGCGTTGAACTTGGGTTGCTGAAACAGCGGATAGATCTGGTTGAAGGCGTCGTTGCCGGGGCCGATTCCAAGCCATGGGCGGGCCTGGATCATGTCCAGCGCTGCAAGCCAGACGTTGATGCGGAAGTTGTTGGAGCTGTCTTGCCGGCCGACCACCAGGCTCATCACCCGCACCCGTAGCGGCTCCACTTGGGTAACCAGCACCACCAACAGGGCTGCGCCACCAAGCAGCACTAGCAGGGGAAACAGGCGGCGCCAGAGCAAGGGCCAGGCCCGGGTGGCGCGCACAGCTAGCAGCAGCACAATCACGGCCGCTTCGGCCACCAATCCCATCCAGGCGCCCCGGCTGTAGGTGAGCACTAGGGCGGCCACGCCAAGCACCAGGGCGGTGAGGGCAAATAGCTTGCGGGCTCGGCCCGGCCAGCGCAGTAGGGCCACGAGGGCTAGGGGCAGTACCGGCAGCAGATACCCCGCCAGCAGGTTGGGGTTTTCCAGGGTGCTGTAGATGCGCACCGTGCCATCGGCCACGGAGTTGGGGTCGGCCCAGCGGGCCAGTTCGCCGCTGTCGCCGTAGAGCTGACGGATGCCGATCACGCAGGTGACCATGTTTCCAGCCAGCAGTGCCGCCACGATTCGGTCCCACCAGAGCGGCGCCACGGTGAGCAGTTGGCGCATAAGGGCGTACACGCCCAGGTAGCTAACAAGTTTGACCAGCCCCTTGGCGGCGGCTAGAGGCACCGGCGAGAAGCCTGTGGCCAGAAGGGCGATGGCCAGGATCCCCAGGATCCAGCAGTCGATCTCCACCAAAGGTCCAGGGTTGGTGCGCAGGGCCAGCAGCAGCCACAGAAGGCCACTTGCCAGCACCAGCAGGCCGAGGCCGCTGCGGGTCACCAGGGGCAGGCCAGCCATCAGAGCGCAGAGCACACAGCCGGCTATCAGGGTTAGCTGCCGCCCCAGGGGACCGCTGTCAGCGCGCTGCAGGCAGCCCTGCCAGCGCAGCAAAATCGGAATCGGGGAGGCGCTCAAGGGGTGAGGGCTGGCATCAGACCGGATTATCGACCGTTTCGAGCCGATCCTCCAGGCTGGTTAGTGGCAGCAGCTTGCGGTCGTTGCGTAGGTAGAGCACCCGGTAGACAGGCAGCCCATGGGCCAGCACGTAGGTCTCGCGCTCGGTTGGTACCGCCAGGGGGTTGTCGGCACGCCAGGGACGGCTATCTGCGGCCGGGCGATCGAAGCCTCCACTGGCCTCGATCAGCTGCACCATCGGTGTAATCACGGCCAGCACATCGCTCTGAATAAACAGCTCACGCCCAGGCGTTAGTGCCTCCGCCAGGGCCAGCAGTAGGGCGGGCTGCAGCACCCGCCGCTTGTGATGCTTTTTCTTAAACCAGGGATCCGGAAACTGGATCGACACTCGCTGCAGCAGCCCGGCGGGCAGGGCCGTCAGCCAGTCCTGCAGGCTGATATTGGCGTTGCAGAAAAGATAGTGAAGGTTGCCGAGTCCCAGGGCCTGGCGGTCGGCTTCGGCGGCGTCAACCAGCGGCCGGCGGATCTCCACGCCGAGGTGATTGAAGCTGGCCTGTTGCTGAGCCAGGGCGAGTAGGAAGCGTCCGCGGGCGCAGCCGATGTCGAGATGCAGGGGCAGCTCCGGCGTGCTGAACAGCTCGGTTGGTGGTGGCAGGGGCCGGGGTTGCTGGAAAAAGCGGCTGAGCGGATTGACGTGCTGGCGCACCATCAGCTGTCTCCGCGCGGCACCAGGAAGGCCAGGCTGGCTGTGTAGCCGTGCAGGTGGGTGCTGCCGGCGACTGGCCCGATTTCGCCGTTGCAGAACGCTCCGGCGATCGGCACCTGAGCAAACACTTCCCTGCACAGGTCCACGTCACCATCGGCGGTGCCATAGAGCCCCTCGCCGCGGCCGAGGCAGGCAAACAGCAGCGCGGCCAAGGGCTCTGGGTTGCGCCCCTGCTGCCTGGTCAGTAGCTGGCGCAGTTCTAGCCTTGAGGCGCTGGCATCGCGCAGTTGGAACTGCACCTGTTGCCCCACCCGCATCCGTTCGGCCACCGCTACGGCGCCGTTGCGGGGATCGACACCGAGCAGGTTTCGCACCAGAAAGGCTGTGGGGCCGTCTGGGTCTGCGGCCGTGAGGCTGAAGTTGCTGCGGCCCACGCCCAGAAACAGTGAGTGCTTCACCAGCTCCCTCTCTTCGGGGCTGAGCTCCGTGAGGATCGCCTGCAGCGCTGCTACTGGGCTGCGGCGGGACTGGCCCTGGCTCACCTCCAGCACTACGTTTCGCTGGGCTTGCTCCACATCAAAAACCGGCCCGATCGGCCGGCAGCCCTGGGCCACAACTGGATCGAGTTGCCAGGCACCACCAATTAGGCAGCCGACGGCACCGCGAACCACCTGATCTCCAAACAGCAGGGAGCCATGGCCGGCACTGTGTTGGCCGGCGATACCGCCAACCTTCGCCGCCTCTGGACAGGCGTAATCCAGGCCACTGATCAGATCGTTGATGCGGGTGCAGCTGGGATCGACCAGCAGCAGCATCGAGGGGCTGGGGGCTGCTGGAGCACCGAGCAGGGCGCGCCAGGGATCGGCTGGGCCGTCGAGATCGGGAAGGGAGTCGGTGGCAATTGCAAAGGGATGGAGCTCGGCGCCGGGTAGGCGCAGCAGGGTGACACTCAGGGCTGGCCTGTTTTCCAGCTCATGGGGGCTGCCGCCGGCATCTGTGCCCACGACCCCACCGCCCAGGCAGCCAAGCCAGTTGCTGGCCTGGAGTTTTTCCTGCAGTAGGGGCAGCAGCCGGGGCAGGTCACTGGCGTAGCTAGCTGCGGCGAAGACCAAGGCCAGATCTGCCGGGCCGGCCCCCCGCAGCTGGCTGGCGATGTTTTCGACCGAGGCTTGCAGTGAGGTTTCGCTGGCTAGGGCGGTGCGGCACCAGGCCGGGGCAGGACGGGGCCCGAAGGTGCGGGAGAGCCAGCTGGGCAGTGAGAAGGCGGCCATAGCTCGGACCCTATCGCTTGCCGGGGACGCGGATAATGGCGCCTTACCGAACCACACGCGTGCTCGCCGCCCTGCCAGAACCGCTGTACCGCTCCTTGGTGTGGCTCGACGTCCGCCTGGCGATGCTGTTCAGCGTCGGTTTGCCCCTGGTGCTCTTGATCTGGGCGTCGGTAAGCAAGGAGGGATCCTTGGTGCGCCTGCTGGGGATTTATTGGAAGGTTGCCAGCCTTTTGCTGCTTGCAACCCTGCTCCTAACCGACCGGCGGCCCCTCGGCTTCGTGGTTGCGCTGCTGGCCAAGCTGCTGGTGGTGGCTAGCATGTGGTTCTGGGTGGATCTCAACGAGGAGCTGGCCGACCTGCCGCCCTGGCGTCCGCTGCCCCTGACCGTACGCATCTGGCGTTGGAGTCTCACGGTGTGGGCCCTACTTGGCGCCCTGCTTAGTGCCACGGCTCTGGGCTGTATGGGCCGCGGCGTCCTGGCCCAGCCCCTTTGTGCCGTTTGGATTCAGCCGCCCCTTGGCCTGCACCGGCATGTTGAGGGGTTGTTTGCCTTTGTTTTTGGCGGCGAATGGACCCCTGCTGTGGCCGCTTTCATCGGTTATGTGGGTTTAGTTGCTTATGTGGTGGGCCTGTTGCAGTGGTTGCTGGTGCGCTTGCCTAAGCAGGGGCGCATCGCTGGCGACTTCTGAGGATCAACGCCCTTGACTCCTTTGCCGCCATGACCCTATCTGCTGGATCTGTGATGGCCTTGTTGGCCAGGTTGGAAGAGTTGAGCCGGGAGCGGCCCGATCGGGTGCTGCGGCTAAGGGGCCAGCTTCAATTGGCGGCAGGCCCGTTGGAGCCCTATGAGCTGCTGATCTTTCGGGGTTTTTCGAGCAGCACCACCCATCCCACCGATTTCGATCCCGACCAGCCACTGTTGCCCGAGGGGGCGGTGATCGAAACAGCTGAATTGCTGCTGGGCCCGCTGAATCCGGCCGCTGAGCAGCTGTTGGCTGGGCCCGTTTCCCCTGAGGTTTTCCTTGAATCCGGCGGCTGGGGTTGAGCCCTCTGATCAGCCCATCACACACAGGCGGCGCCAATCACCGCAGCAGGATTCCAGCTGGGCGGCGTGGCATTGCAGCTGGGCCAGGCTGGCTAGTTCGAAATCGACGAAATCAAATCCTGGCGCCACCGTGCAGCTCACCAGGCTCCAGGTGGTATCGCCAGCCACCGGTTCAGCTGCGAACCAGCTGCCGGCAGGCACCACGACCTGGGGCCGTTCTCCGGCGCTTAGATCAAGCCCAAGCCGGCTGACGCAAACCTGGCCATCCGGGCGGAGTTCATATATCAGAAGGCCGCCGCCGCCATGGTGGTGCCAGGCCTCATCGGAGCAGATCCGATGCCAGCTCGACCACTCGCCTGCGGCCAGTAAAAACAGGATCGCCGTGCTGGCGGCCCTAGGGCCTCGCGGCGTGTCGACCATCTCACTTGCCCGGTAGGTCTCGCGGTAATAGCCCCCCTCTGGATGGGGTTGCAGTTCCAGCTGCTCGATCAGTTTCTTGGCGTTCAGCACAGCACCGCCACGCAGCGGCCGCAGAGGCTGGGATGGGCACTGTGCTGGCCGATGTCGGTCTCATAGTGCCAGCAGCGCTCGCATTTTTGGCCTTCGGCCTTGGCAATGCGCACCGTGATGCCGTTTCCGCTGGCTTCGGCCAGCAGCTCGGCAGGCGCTGCACCGCCTTCGTTTAGGCCAGACACCAGCAGCCAGTCAGCCAAGTTGTCGACGCTGGGGTGGCTTGAGCTGGCCAGCCAGCGCAGGGCCTCCGCCGTGCTGGCGCTGCCTGCTTCCAGCTCCAGCTGTACCTGGGCCTCCAGCGAAGCACCCAGCTGGCCGCTGGAGCGGCAGCTCTCCAGTTGGCGATTCACCAGAGATCGCAACTCCAGGATTCGCTCCATCGGCGCCTCTAGTTGCGCTTGGCGCCACCCATCGGGGGCAGTGGGCCAGCCCCGTTCGAACACCGAGGTTTCGGCCACCGGGTAGGGCAGGTTTTGCCAGATGTCCTCGGCCATGTGGCAGAGCACCGGTGCGATCAGGCCGGCGAGACGCTCCACCACCAGGCTCAGCACCGTTTGGCAGCTGCGGCGGCGGAATTCCGCGGCCCCGCTCACGTAGAGGCGGTCCTTAGCGATGTCGAGGTAGACGTTGGAGAGGTCCACCACGCAGAAATTCTGCAGGGCCTGGAAGAAGCGATAAAATTCAAAACGCTCGAAGTCTCCCGTCACGCTGTCGATCAGGGCGGCGGTGCGCTGCAGCATCCAGCGATCAAGCAGAGGCAGCTCGGCGACCGCGATGGCATCACCGCCCTCGCAGGCCGGCCGGGGGTCGAAGTCGTGCAGGTTGCCCAGCAGGTAGCGGGCCGTGTTGCGCACCTTGCGGTACACATCCGCCAGCTGCTTCACGATGCCCGGGCCCAGGGGCACGTCGGCGGAGTAATCCACCGAACTCACCCACAGCCGCAGTACATCGGCGCCGTAGGCCGGCTCCTGCTTTTCGTTTTTGCCGCCCTCCACCAACACCGCCGGATCCACCACGTTGCCCAGCGATTTGCTCATCTTGCGGCCCTTCTCATCGAGGGTGAAGCCGTGGGTGAGCACCCGCTTGTAGGGGGCATAGCCATTTACGGCCACCGAGGTGAGCAAGCTGCTCTGGAACCAGCCGCGGTGCTGATCGCTGCCTTCTAGATAGAGATCGGCGGGGTAATGAAGTTCGGCTGCACGGCTCTGGCTGCCTGCGATGCCGCCGAGCACGCCAGCCCAGGAGGAGCCGGAGTCAAACCACACGTCCATGGTGTCGGTTCCCTTGCGCCATTGGCTGGCTTCGGCGGCGTAGGCCTCAGGCAGCAGGCCGGCCTCATCGCGCTGCCACCACACATCTGCTCCGTACTCGGCGATCAGCGCTTGGATGTGGCCCAGGGTGGCTTCGTTCAGCAGCACCTCGCCACTTTCGCGGTGATAGAAAACGGGGATCGGCACGCCCCAGGTGCGCTGACGGCTGATGCACCAGTCGCCACGCTCGCTCACCATCGCTTCAATGCGATTGCGGCCGCTAGCCGGTAGCCACTCCACCTCGGCGATGGCGCCAAGAGCGGCGGCGCGGAAGCCATCCACTGAGGCAAACCATTGCTCGGTGGCGCGGAAGATCGTCGGCTTCTTGGTGCGCCAGTCGTAGGGATAACGGTGTTCGTAGCGCTCTTGCTTGAGTAGCAGGCCTGTGGCTTCTAGGGCGCTGAGGATCGCGGGGTTGGCGTCCTTAAGCACGTTGGTTCCAGCAAAGGGCCCGGCTTCGGCGGTGAGGTTGCCGGCCTCATCCACAGGGCAGAGCACCGGCAGGCCGTATTTCTTGCCGGTGTTGAAGTCGTCTACGCCGTGGCCTGGGGCGGTGTGAACCAGGCCCGTGCCGGCTTCGGTGGTTATGTAGTCACCGCCGATTACCACCGGGCTGGTGCGTTCCAGCAGCGGATGGCGATAGGTGATTCCCTCAAGCTCGGCGCCCTTAACGCTTAAAAGGGGAGTGAGCTCCAGCCCCAAGCTGATTTGCAGGCTCTCAATCAGCTCAGCTGCTACCACCAGGTGGCTGGCGGCTGGGTTGGGCGCGTCGCCCCGCGCAGCCACTGCGCAGATGGCGTATTCGAGCCGCCCATTTACCGACACCGCCAGGTTGGCCGGCAGCGTCCAGGGGGTGGTGGTCCAAATAGCCACTGCCAGGCCGCCGGCCCCTGTGGCCGCCGTGGCCGGTAGGCCGGCGGTTTCTAATTGGGCTGCCAGGGCCACGGGTAGCTCCACCACCGGGAAGGCCGCAAAAACGCTGGGGGAGGTGTGGCCGTCGGGGTATTCGAGTTCGGCTTCGGCTAGGGCGGTGCGGGAGCTGGGGCTCCAGTGCACCGGCTTGAGGCCTCGATAGATGTGGCCTGCCAGCACCATGGCGCCAAAAACGCCGATCTGGGCGGCCTCGTAGTCCTTCTGCAGGGTGAGATAGGGCGTCTCCCAGTCGGCCCAGATGCCCCAGCGTCGGAAGCCGGCCTTTTGGCCCTCCACTTGCTCGAGGGCGTAGGCGTGTGCTTTCTGACGCAGCGTTACCGGCGTGAGCTCGGCCCGTTCGCTGCTGCTAAGCCCCTGCAGCACCTTAAGTTCGATCGGTAGGCCGTGGCAATCCCAGCCCGGCACAAACCGCGCTCGCTTGCCCTGTAGCAGGGCGGTTTTGTTGATGATGTCCTTAAGGATTTTGTTGAGCGCATGGCCCACGTGCAGGGCCCCATTGGCGTAGGGAGGGCCGTCGTGCAGGGTGAAGGCCTCCCCGGGGTTCTGTTGGCTAAGGCGCTCATAGAGCCGCTGCTGGGCCCAGAACGCCTGGATTTCCGGCTCGCGCACTTTGGCATTGGCCCTCATCGCAAAGGGCGTCTGCAGCAGGTTGAGCGTGTCCTTGTAGGAGAGGGGGTAGGAGACGGGCGCAGAGCTGGCGGTCACGTCGCCTGGGGGCAGCAGTGCTGATTATCCCGCCTGGCTGCTGGATGGCTCGGGCAGCGGCTGCGGTTCCGGGATTTCGGTCGTGACCTGGTTGTCGATCTCGGTGATGGAGCTCGCCTCTTCAGGGCGCACCCAACGTTTACCACTGGTTTTGGGCTGGCGTTGCTGCGCCAGCCATTGGCTCACACCTGAAGTGGCAGTGGTCAGTACGGCGAGCAGATGGGCCAGGCTGGCGCCGGCCTGTTGCAGGCTGGTCTGCCAGCGTTCCGCTGACCAAAGCCGCTGTTGTTCCTCAGCGGTGAGCTGCCGCCAGCGGCCCTGGGACACCTCTCCTGCGAGCCTGCCGATCAGCAGGCCACCGCAAAGCACGCCCAGCATCGGTGCGCCCGTGAGCCGATCGGCACTGGTTACGAGCACCAGGCCCAGCAGCAGTACTACCGCGCCCCAGGCCGAATCCCGCGGCCGGCTCAGTTCGGTAGCCAGCAGCGGCAGCAGCAGGATGGTGAGGCCCAGTAGCAGCGCCAGGAGTCCTCCCAGGGTGGCGAGCATGGCCAGAATGCATGGAGTCCCCCATTGTGGGCACCTTCCAGCTTCTGTCTCTACAGTCACTGTCTGCCCACCTGGCGGAATTGGTAGACGCGCTGGTTTTAGGTACCAGTGGCTTTGGTCGTGGGGGTTCAAGTCCCCCGGTGGGCATCATCACTTTCTTAAGTTGCCTTGATGCAACTTTCTGGGATCTGGTTCAGCTGAGATGACACAGGTTCTGGCCGCCTCTTCAACTTCCGTGGTCTCCGAGGGGGCGACGGCATCCCCCTCACGGCTTGTGCCGAGGGAATTTCTTGACCCACCTGCCCCCTGGAACCCCACGGTTGGGTTGTTTTTAGCTGGCTACGGCCTGGCTGCTCTCACGATTTGGGGCTGGTTTGTGGCTGGCTGGCCCCTGCCCGTGTTACTGGCTACCGGATTTCTGGCCCTGCATTTAGAGGGCACGGTGATTCACGATGCCTGTCACAACGCTGCCCATCCCCATCGCTTTTGGAATGCGGTGATGGGCCATGGCGCCGCTCTGCTGCTGGGTTTCAGCTTTCCCGTTTTTACCCGGGTACATCTGCAACACCACGCCCATGTAAACGACCCTAAGAACGATCCAGATCACATCGTCAGCACTTTTGGCCCACTTTGGTTAATTGCGCCAAGATTTTTCTATCACGAGCTATTTTTCTTTCGCCGCCGTTTGTGGCGTCGTTATGAATTATTTGAGTGGGGCCTAGCCCGTGCCGTTTTTGCGGCGATCGTGGTGGCTGCAGCCAAATTTGGCTTTCTTGACTTTGTTTTCAACTGCTGGTTCGCCCCGGCCTTGATGGTGGGTGTGACCTTGGGTCTGTTTTTTGACTACTTGCCCCACCGCCCTTTTCAATCTCGTAATCGCTGGCATAACGCCCGAGTTTATCCGGGCCGTCTGATGAACTGGCTGATCATGGGCCAGAATTATCATCTAATTCATCATTTATGGCCGTCTATACCCTGGTTTGAATATCAAGCTGCGTATCATGCGACAAAGCCGATCCTGGATGCCAAGGGTTCGCCTCAGCGCTTGGGCTTGTTTGAAACCAAGACCGATGGATTAAATTTTCTATATGATATTTTTCTAGGTGTTCGCAGCCATCGAAAAAAGCGCAGCAAGCTACGGCCAATCGCCGCATTGATGCCTACCCGCCATGCCCGTAGGCGGGTGCTCGAGCTGCTGCACCGCACCGCAATTTCGCCGGTGCGTTAGTTGCTGCTCAATCGGCCATGATTTTGGGTACGCGAATAAAATCTCCTTCCCGCTGGGGAGCTTCGTTCAGCAATTCCTCCCGTACGTTGGTGGGAGTCACAAGGTCTTCGCGGGTGACATTCACAACTTCCACTGCCCGGGTGGTGGGTGGAACTCCTTCTGTATCTACTGTTTCAAGGTGGGCCACGTAGTCGAGGATTCGCTCGAGCTGGCCGGTGTAAGTAGCGATCTTGGTCTCGGGCAGATCAAGACGGGCCAGCTTTGCCACCTTGCGTACGTCATCTGCGGTGATCTTGCTCATCAGGTTGAACTGGCTGGAGTTGACGCTAGCGCTCAAGCCAAGAAGGCCTCCAGGTCTGCGGCAAGGGCCGTAGCGGCGAGCTCCAGAAAACGCTCGCCATGGCTGGCTTGGGCCAGGTAGGGGTTTGATCCCATGCGGCCATCGGGGTGCCGCAGGCGGAAATCCTCGGGGCCGTGGATCGGGCCCGCTGGCGCTGGTTGTGGAAGGGGCCGTTGTTTGGCTTGCAGGCTGGACTCGAGGTGCAGGGTGAGGGCTATTTCGCTGGGGGTGGCATGGTGCCCCTCCTCATCGCCATAGAGGCTGCGTGCCTCCTGCATTACTGGCCCAGCCATGAACCAGTTGGCCAGCTTGCAGCGCAGCCGCGGCGCCACCTCCAGCCCCCGATCGGCGGCGGTGGCATAGGCCTGGGCAAAGGCTGCCTTGCTGGTGGCGATGTTGCCGCCATGGCCATTGATCACATAAACACGCTCGAAGCCGTGTCGAGCTAGCGAGAGCACTATGTCGTGCAGCACGGCTAGCAGGGTGGAGGGTTGCAGGCTCACGGTGCCAGCAAAGCCCAGGTGGTGCTCGGCCATACCGAAGGCCTGGGCTGGAGTTACCAGCACGCCGGTGCGGCGGCCCACCTCCAGGGCAACTGCCTCTGCCGTGAGCGCATCGGTGCCGATGGCGCCCGTGGGGCCGTGCTGCTCGGTGGAGCCGAGGGGCACGATTACGCCCCTGCAATTTTCCAGATAGGTCTCCACTTCAGGCCAGCTGCGCAGTTGCAGGCGAATGGCGTCAGCGGAGTTGGCGGATTGGGTCATGGTGAACAGCAACGGGACCCTAGATACTGACTAGGATTTGCGGGCCAGCAGTGCATCGGCCCATGCTGCACCGCAAGCTCTACCAGTTTTGCGCCGAACAGCGCCCCGTGTGGGTGTTTTTGCGCGACCAGCAGCGTTGGATCGAGGAGGCCACGGTCGTTGAGATCGAGGGCGATCTAGTCACCCTGCGCTATGACGCCGAAGACGAAGACGAGACACACAGGTGGGAGGAGAGCGTTCGGATCGATTCGATCGGAGCGGTCAGCACCCGGTTGGCCTACGTGTGCCGCAGCGGCAGCCCCGACGACGTGATCACCTCCGAAGACTGCCCTGAGGCGGAGCGGCTGCCTAGTCAGGGTTAGTGGGCTGTGCCGTTGCCGTCGTAGTCGTCGGTGTCGTAGTAGCCGCCCTTGGTGCCGAAGAAGAGGGTGGCCAGCACGAATAGGCCGCTGCCGAAGATCAACACCGTTGCGAGGGTGAAACCGGTGGAGTGCATGGCAGCCCGTGGGCCTGACGTAGAGGCTTCCAGTCTGCTGGCTGTTGCCGCCATGGGCGAGCGCTGCGCCGGTCTTGTGGGGAATCCGTTGCCGAAGGCGTTCTTTGCCCGCCCCGCTGAGATCGTCGCCCCCGAGCTGATCGGCTGCTCGCTGGTGAAGCGCCAAGCCAATGGGGAGCTGCTGTGGGGCCTGATCGTGGAAACAGAGGCGTATTCGCAGGAAGACCCCGCTTGCCACGGCTATCGCCGCCGCTCCCCGAGTAACGACACGCTGTTTGGCGAGCCAGGGCGGTTTTATGTGTATGTGAGTTATGGCATTCACCACTGCGTGAACGTGGTGACGCATAAACCCGACTGGGCCAATGGGGTGCTTTTGCGGGCGGTAGCTCTTCCCAATGAGCATGAGCGTGTGGCGGCTGGCCCGGCGCTGCTGGCTCGGCGCTTTGGCATCGATCGCTGCAACGATGCCCAGCCACTGGATCCTTCCCATGATTTGTGGATCGCTCCGCGGCCGTCAGCGTTGGCTGGATTGGGTTCGACGGATCTGACGCAAACCACCCGCATCGGTGTCAGTCAGGGCCAGGAGCTGCGCTGGCGCTGGTATTGGCGGGCCAGCCGCAGCGTTAGCAAGCGGGCCAAGGGGGATCGGTTGCCGCCTTTGCAGGCGCTGCTGGCGTGAGCCCCTACCCTGAGCACTTGAGCCGCCGCAACCCTTGAGCAGCTGGAGCCACCGCCATGTGCTGGATCTGGCGGCCTTCTCGCTGGATGATTACGCCACTGTGCTGACGCTGGCTCAGCGATTTCGGGCCCTGCCGGTGGCAGGCGCCCGCAAGTTGCCCGCCCTGCAGGGGCGGTTGATGACCAGCCTCTTTTTTGAGCCCAGCACCCGCACCCGCAGCAGCTTTGAGCTGGCGGCCAAGCGGCTCTCGGCCGATGTGCAGAGTTTTTCGCCCTCCTCCAGCTCACTGAGCAAAGGCGAAAGCTTGCTCGATACGGCCCGTACCTACGTGGCCATGGGCGCCAATGTGTTGGTAGTGCGGCACCGCTGCGCCGGGGTGCCTCAGAGCCTGGCAGCCGATCTTGACCGCGATGGTGAGCGTGTCGCAGTGCTCAACGCTGGCGATGGCCTGCACAGCCACCCCAGCCAGGGACTGCTCGATCTTTTCACCCTGGCGCGCCACTTCGCCCCTCAAGCCCCCACGCCCGCGGCACTGCGGGGCAAGCGGATCGTGATTGTGGGAGATGTGCTCCATTCCCGCGTGGCCAGGTCCAACCTCTGGGCCCTCACCGCTTGCGGTGCCGAGGTGGTGCTCTGCGGCCCGCCCACCTTGCTGCCATGCGCCTTCGCCGACTTCGTGGCGGCACCACCACCAGGCCAGATGGCTGATCCGGTAACGAGCCGGGGATCGGTGTCCGTAACTCGCAACCTGGAGGAGGCGCTGCCCGGAGCCGATGCGGTGATGACTTTGCGACTTCAGAAGGAGCGCATGCACCAGCACCTGCTCACCAGCTTCGACACTTATCACAGGCAATTCGGCATCACCCGCGCGCGCCTAGCTCTTTGCCGCCAGTCCGTGCCTCTGCTCCATCCGGGCCCGGTGAATCGGGGCGTGGAGCTTGCTGGAGACGTGCTTGATGATCCCGCTATTTCATTGGTGGAAGAGCAGGTGCGTAACGGTATCCCGGTGCGTATGGCCCTGCTTTATCTCCTGGCTGCGGCCGAACCGCTGGCCTGAAAAAGGTCCCCAAAAGTGGGATTAGAGCAGCTTGAAGCCGTCAAGCAACAAGCCGTATAGCAAGCCGATCCGGGCCATATCCAAGAGTTGCAGCACTAATGCATCGCCGCCACGGCGCACCAGCGGCCCCCTGGCGCGGATGGCCAGTTCGATGGCTGCCACGCAGATCAGTGCTCCCACTGGGTCGAGCTTGGCCAGGGTGCCGGTGATCGAGCCGACGGCCCCGCCAATGCTGAAACTGATCAGCAACACGATCAGCAGGAGGGATAAACGCCGCCAAGGATTTGCTGCCCAGTTTTCCAGTGCTACCCGGGATTGGGCGATCCGTTCCTGGAAGCGGGTTTGCTGATATCTCTGTTCGGGGGGTGTGGCTATCACGGCTGAACGAGCATCAGCTAAGGCCAAAATGGGAGGCAGGGATGCCGATGGCGGTGATCCCCATCACCCAGCCCGTGCCCTGCCAAGCCCTGTCTACACCATCTCTGGCGTGTGTGCAGCCTTTTGGCGCTACCTATAGGGGATTCCAATAAAAAAGCCCGAGGCCGATGGCCCGGGCTGGGTGATGGGGACTGAGCAACAAAAGCGCCTAAACGGTGACCGATCAACGGCTTGCAGACGTTTGGCAGAGCGTCCCCGGGAGCTTGACGTCCTGAGGGTGCTGCCCGGCCCGAGTCTCAACCGTCGCTGTCTTTCTTGCGAGAAGATTTTCCCTCAAGGAGCTCTAGCAGGGCTTCCATCTGGGCCATAACCCCCCGAACCTCGCCGGCTTCGGGAAGTAGGCCGTCATCCATAACGCCTTGATGCATTTCTCGGAGCTCCTGGCGGATGTACCGCAAGTGGCTAACCACCTGTTCGCGTTTCGACTGCGACATTGATGGGTGCTCTACCAATACACCCTTTTACCGCATCGCCGGTTCACTTCTGACCAAACCGCGCCTTGGCCTGCTCGTAGAAGGGGCCATCGATAGCGCTAAGACCTGCCTCCTGGGCCATGGTTTCGATCCGGCGCCGCACCGCCGGCCGTACGAAAAACGGCACTTCCTTGAGTTTCGCTTCGGCGTCAGGGTGCCAATCCATAGGGCTGACCGGAAGCACATCTGTCAGTAGAAATGGAGAATAGGGGACTCGAACCCCTGACCTCTGCGGTGCGATCGCAGCGCTCTACCAGCTGAGCTAATTCCCCTGGCCCGGGTTGTTCGATGCCCCGACAGGCCCATTATCCCCGACTCCACATCCTTACCAACACTCCATGAACGCGTCGATCACCCCCGAACGGCTCGCCGCTTTCGATGAAGCCGCGATTGCTGAGCTCGCCCGCCGACTGGAGGAAGACGACTACCCCAGTGCCTTTGACGGCTTGGCGGATTGGCATCTGATGCGCGCCCTGGCGATTCATCAACCCGAATTGGCACGCCCCTACGTGCATCTGGTGGACCAGGAACCCTTTGATGAGGACTGATCCGGCGGCATGTGCAGATTCTCTGTTGCACCCGTTGGCGGGTCGCCGCGTGTTGGTGGGTATCAGCGGCAGCATCGCAGCGGTAAAGCTGCCTCTAGTGGTGAGCGCCTTGGTGCAGTGTGGCGCGGAGGTGCGCTGCCTGCTTACCCCGGCGGCAGCCCAACTGGTGAGTCCAGTTGCCCTTGCCAGTCTGAGCCGAAATCCCTGCAACCTTGAGGCGGATCAGTGGAGCCACCGCGCCCCCAGACCTCTGCATGTGGAGCTGGCCGAATGGGCGGAGTTGGTGTTGGTGGCGCCCTTGAGTGCCACCAGCCTGGCTCGCTGGGTGCATGGGTTGGCTGACAACCTGCTGGCCAGCACCCTGCTGGCAACCGAGGCGCCGGTGCTGGCGGCCGCGGCCATGAACACCGCGATGTGGGCTTCTCAGGGGGTGCGCCGTAACTGGGAGCTGTTGCAAAGTTTTGAACGGGTGTTGCCCTTGGGACCTGCGTCGGGATTGCTGGCATGCGACCGGCAGGGCGACGGTCGTATGGCTGAGCCGCAACAACTTCTATTGGCCTTGGAGTGTCTGCAGCTGTGGGGCTGGCAGCGGGACTGGGCTGGGCTGCGGCTATTGGTCACGGCCGGCCCCACCCGCGAACCGCTCGATCCGGCCCGCTGTCTCACCAACCCGAGTACAGGGCGGATGGGGGTGCTGCTGGCTCAAGCCGCCCGGCTGCGTGGGGCGGAGGTGACGCTGGTACATGGTCCGTTGGCCTTGGACTCTCAGTGGCTGGAGGGCTTGGCTTGCGTGCCGGTGCAGACGGCGGCAGATATGGAGCAGGCCTTGGTGCGTCTCCAACCCTCTGCCGATGCCATTGCCATGGCGGCGGCCGTGGCCGACCATCGCCGCCAGCATCCGCTCGCGCACAAACTCAGTAAGGAGGAGCTCGCCAATGAGCTCACCTCCGGCTGGCAACCGGTGCCAGATCTTTTGGCTGGTCTCGTGAACCGCCGGCCCCCCGGTCAGCGAATTTTGGGTTTCGCGGCCCAATCGGGCGAGGTGTTGGCTGAGGCCCGCGCCAAGTGGGCCCGCAAGGGATGCGACCTGCTGTTCGCCAATCCGATTGATCAGGCCGATGCGGGCTTTGGCGCCCCCAGCAACCACGGCTGGTTGCTGGGGGGGCAGGGCGGTGAGCAACTCATCCAGCCGGGATCAAAGCTGGCGATCGCTCAGCAGTTGCTTACCGCTCTGCGTCCATAGGCAATATTACCGAGGTTAGGCCGCCAAAGAATCGTCGCTTGCGTCTTCGTGCTGGAGCAGATCCATGAAGGTGCGCAGTTGCAACCTCGGGATGTAGGGCCAGCCCCCACTTCGCTCCACACTTTGCAGCAGGCTGAACAGCTGGCTGCGGTCGGCTGGAAGGCTGCCTCGAAAGGGTCCGTCCTGGACGGAGCGATGCAGCTGCTCAAGCTGTCGGAGCAGGGCCAGCAGGGCTTCTGGCTGGCTTTCGAGCTCGTTTGCCAGCTCTTCTAGCTGCTGCAGCTGGGTGGCGAGGCGGCTTTGCTGGGATGGGTTGAGGCTCATGACGGGTCTTGCTCTGCGCTCGCGTCGGGCTCTCGCATACAGGTTGTTGAGAGCCGCGACATCGTACGGGGAATCGCAGATTTGCACCGGTAGGATCGACGACAGCCCAGTCCCCATCCACCGTCTCTGCAGCGTTCCTCATGAGTTTTCGTCCTCTGCTGGCCCTTGTGCTTGCGCTGTGCCTGACCCTGGTGACCGCATGCAGCGGTGGGGCCAAGGCTGTGGATCGCGCCAACCTCACCTACGAAGACATCCACAACACAGGTTTGGCGAACGATTGCCCGACCCTGCCTGAATCGGCCCGAGGCTCGATTGCCCTCGATCCCTCCGTCAAATATCAGCTACGCGAAATTTGCATGCACCCCGCTGAGGTGTATGTCAAAGGTGAGCCTGCTAATAAGCGCCAGGAGGCCCAGTTCGTTGCGGGCAAAATTCTCACTCGTTTCACCTCCAGTCTTGATCAGGTTTATGGCGATCTCGCTGTGACAGCTGATGGCCTCAGCTTTAAGGAGCTCGGCGGCATCGACTTCCAGCCGATCACCGTGCTGTTGCCAGGCGGTGAGGAAGTGCCCTTCACCTTTTCCAGCAAGGAATTAGTGGCCACGGCTGATGGTTCTGCTCTTACCACCAGCACCGATTTCGACGGACCCTACCGGGCCCCCAGCTACCGCACCAGCAACTTCCTCGACCCCAAGGGTCGTGGCCTAACCACCGGCTACAGCAGCGCTGTCGGCTTGGTGCCTGCTGGAGATGAGTTCACTGGCGAAACCGTTAAGCGCTATGTGGACGGTTCCGGCACCATGAACCTCTCAATCACCAAGGTTGATCCCAGTACCGGCGAGTTTGCTGGCGTGTTCACCGCCATCCAGCCCTCCGACTCCGATATGGGAACCAAGGCCGTCGTTGACGTCAAAATCGTTGGCCAGCTCTACGGCCGTCTCGAGCAGGTCTGAAGACTTTCCGCTCAACCCCCAGGTTTTGCCTGTCGCTTGTGAGGCCCCGTATGGGGCCTTTTTTATTGCTGTCTGGGGCTTCTCTACCCCTGGTCTGGGAGAATCCAGCCCACTCCGGGCTGCTCTCCATGACCGCTGCTGAATCCGCTGGCCTGATTTCGCCCCACGGTGGATCGCTGGTGAATCTGGTGGTGCCGGAGGCTGAGCGCGAGGCGCTGAAGGCTGGGGTGAGCCGCCGGATCGAGTGCAGCGATCGCAATGCCTGCGACGTTGAATTGCTTGTGGTGGGAGGGTTCTCCCCACTGCGTGGCTTCATGCACCAGCAGGATTACGACGCCGTGGTGGCAGGCCACCGCACCACCAGCGGCTTGTTGTTTGGCTTGCCGATCGTCTTCGACACCGATGACGCTTCGATTGCTGTTGGAGACCAGCTGCTGCTCACCTATCGCGGTCAGGAGCTGGCAGTTCTCATGGTGGAGAGCCGCTGGGAGCCCGACAAGGCTTGCGAGGCCCAGGGCTGTTACGGCACCACCTCAATTGAGCATCCAGCTGTGAAGATGATTGCCACAGAGCGGGGTCGCATCTACCTCGGTGGCAGCGTTCATGGCCTGGAGCTGCCCAGCCGGGTTTTCCCTTGCAAAACGCCCGCTGAAGTGCGCGCCACCCTCCCCGAAGGCCAGAGCGTGGTGGCCTTCCAGTGCCGTAACCCCATTCACCGCGCCCACTACGAGCTGTTTACCCGGGCTCTCGAAGCAGCCAACGTCAGTGAGCAAGGTGTGGTGCTGGTGCACCCAACCTGCGGCCCCACTCAGGACGACGACATCGCCGGGGAGGTGCGCTTCCAGACCTACGAGCGCCTGGCTGCTGAGGTGAATAACCCCCGTATTCGCTGGGCCTACCTGCCCTACTCGATGCACATGGCTGGGCCGCGCGAGGCCTTGCAGCACATGATCATCCGCAAGAACTACGGCTGCACTCATTTCATCATTGGCCGCGACATGGCCGGCTGCAAGAGCTCTCTCAGCGGCGAAGACTTCTACGGCCCGTATCAGGCCCAGGATTTCGCCCGTGACAACGCTTCGGAGCTGGGTATGGAGACTGTTCCCTCGCTCAACCTCGTGTACACGGAGGAGGAGGGCTATGTGACTGCTGAGCACGCCGGGGCTAGAGGTCTGCACATCCGTAAGCTCAGCGGCACCCAGTTCCGCCAGATGCTGCGTGGTGGAGAAGAAATCCCTGAGTGGTTCGCCTTCCGTAGTGTGGTGGAGGTGTTACGGGCTGCAGCCGGTTAACATTCCGTAACTGACTTCTTAGCTGAGGCAAGGTTCTTGAAAAAGCGCTGGCGCAATGCGGGGCTCTACGTCCTTCTGGTGATCGTGATGATCGCCGTGGGAACTGCGTTCCTCGACCGGCCTGACCCGGCCAATGCACCACGCACCCTCCGCTACAGCGACTTCGTTGAAGCCGTTCAGGGCAACGAGGTATCCCGGGTGCTGATTTCTCCTGACCGGGGTACGGCTCAGGTGGTCGAAAACGACGGTCGCCGTGCGGTCGTGAACCTGGCCCCGGATAAGGACTTGCTCAAGCTGCTCACAGACCACAATGTGGACATCGCCGTCCAACCCAGCCGGGAGCCGGCGGCTTGGCAGCAGGCGGTGGGCAGCCTGATTTTCCCGCTGTTGCTGCTCGGCGGTCTGTTTTTCTTGCTGCGTCGCGCCCAGGGTGGCGGTGGCAATCAGGCAATGAATTTCGGCAAGAGCAAGGCTCGGCTTCAAATGGAGCCCCAGACCCAGGTGACATTCGGCGATGTGGCCGGTATTGAGGGCGCCAAGCTCGAGCTAACTGAAGTTGTTGACTTCCTCAAGAACCCTGATCGCTTCACCGCTGTTGGAGCAAAGATTCCCAAAGGAGTGCTGCTTGTAGGACCTCCTGGAACCGGTAAAACTCTGCTTGCCAAGGCTGTGGCAGGTGAGGCCGGGGTGCCTTTCTTCTCGATTTCTGGTTCGGAATTCGTCGAGATGTTTGTTGGCGTAGGCGCTAGCCGGGTGCGTGATCTTTTCGAGCAAGCCAAAAAGAGTGCTCCTTGCATCGTCTTCATTGATGAAATCGACGCAGTTGGCCGCCAGCGCGGCGCCGGCCTCGGCGGTGGCAATGACGAGAGGGAGCAGACCCTTAACCAGCTGCTCACCGAGATGGATGGCTTTGAGGGCAACACCGGCATCATCATTGTGGCTGCAACCAACCGCCCAGATGTGCTGGATGCGGCCCTGATGCGTCCAGGTCGTTTTGATCGTCAGGTAGTTGTTGACCGTCCCGACTACGCCGGTCGGTTGCAGATTCTTGGCGTTCATGCCCGCGGCAAGACCCTGGCGAAGGATGTCGACCTCGATAAGATCGCCAGGCGTACCCCCGGGTACACCGGAGCTGATCTCGCAAACCTGCTCAACGAAGCGGCGATTCTCGCTGCCCGCCGTCAGCTCACAGAGGTTGCGATGGACGAGGTCAACGACGCTATTGAGCGCGTCATGGCCGGTCCAGAGAAGAAGGATCGAGTCATGAGCGAGAAGCGCAAGCGCCTCGTCGCTTATCACGAGGCTGGTCACGCACTCGTTGGTGCTTTGATGCCCGACTACGACCCAGTCCAGAAGATTTCGATCATTCCGCGGGGTAATGCTGGCGGCCTAACTTTCTTCACCCCCTCTGAGGAGAGGATGGAATCGGGTCTATATTCCCGCGCCTATCTACAGAATCAGATGGCCGTTGCCTTGGGCGGTCGAGTTGCCGAAGAGATCGTCTACGGCGAAGACGAAGTCACTACAGGTGCATCTAACGACCTGCAGCAAGTAGCCCGCGTGGCCCGTCAGATGGTCACACGCTTTGGCATGAGCGACCGACTAGGGCCAGTGGCCCTAGGCCGCAGCCAGGGGGGTATGTTCCTAGGCCGCGATATTGCTGCAGAGCGCGATTTCTCTGAGGACACCGCTGCAGCTATCGACGAGGAAGTCAGCGACTTAGTCGCTGTCGCTTACAAGAGAGCCACCTCCGTTCTCTCTGACAACCGCTCGGTGCTCGATGAGTTGGCCGAGATGCTGGTTGAGAAAGAAACTGTCGACGCTGATGACTTGCAGGAGCTGCTGATCCGTAGCGACGTGAAGGTGGCCGAATACGTCTGATTGTTCAGAGCTGATAGAGGCATTGCACCACCAGCCGCTGCTGGTGGTGCTTCGTGCTTATGAGCTGCTTGAGCTGCTTCCTTGTTTAGAGCGTTTGCAGCGTTTGGGTGTTCAGCATGTGGAGCTGGCCTGGACCCACCATCCCAACTGGGTTTCCCAGGCATCTGAGCTACGCAAGCGCTTTCCGCAGTTGCGATTGGGGGCTGCCTCTGTCGTCGATTTAGACGGGCTCGAAGCTGTTGTTGGGGCTGGCCTGGGTTATGCGGTTTCGCCGGTCTTGGATCGTGGCTTGGTCGAAGCTGCCCGGCGCTTGCAGCTGCAGTTTGTGCCTGGTGTGATGTCGCCAACGGAGGTGCACTTGGCTCTTCAGTGGGGTTGCTCCATGGTCAAGCTTTTCCCCGCTGCTGCGCTGGGGCGTTCCTATTGGCAACGCCTCGCCGCCCCCTTGGCCGGCACTAATGGCCTGCCCTTCTGCATTGCGGCCGGCGGGCTGGCTCCTGCTGATGTGCAGCCTTGGCTAGCTGCTGGAGTTGATGCGGTGGCCTTGGGTGGTTCCCTGGCTAACCCCGCCGATTGGGAGTCGTTGGCCCAGCTTGTTGAACGCCTGCGCGTCTGATTGCGCCGATTTGTTGCTGATGCGAGTCTGAAGTGCTACAGCCGAGACAGGTGTAGCCCCTTTTATGTCTCAAATTACGGTTCAGCTCAGCGATAAAGCCGATGCCTTGATCGCCCAGCTTCAGAAGGAAATTTTCAATCGCTGCCGTAAGAAGGTTTCCGCTGCTGGGGTGATTGAAACCCTGGTGGAAAGTGGCGCCAAGTCGCAGTCCGATAAACGGTTTGCGACTTTGTGGAGCAATCTGATCGCCGACATCGAGAAGGTCGCAAAGGTTGCAGATGCCCACGGTGCTCAGCCATCGCAGCCGGGCAACTAAAGCTCCTGTGAAAAAGCCAGTAGCTAAGGAAGCTCTGGTCAACGAGGGTTTGACTCGGCCTGAGCGTAAAAATTTGATGGCGGATGAATTTTGAGATTTTTCATCCCAAATTCACTTTGTTTTAT
>CAZKER010000256.1:0-9558 GCA_964551845.1 uncultured Cyanobium sp. | reverse complement strand
GGCTCAGTTGCTGCGGAACGGCATTCCCATCTCGCGGAGGAGGGCCCGGCCCTCTTCGTCGTTACGGGCGTTGGTCACGATCGTGACGTCCATCCCCCGAATCGCATCGATTTTGTCGAATGAGATCTCAGGGAAAATGATTTGTTCGCGGATCCCCAGGGTGTAGTTCCCCCGGCCGTCAAAGCTCTTGGGGCTCACGCCGCGGAAGTCGCGGATGCGTGGCAGAGCAAGATTGATCAGGCGCTCCAGGAAGGCGTACATCCGTTCACCACGCAGGGTGACTGCGACGCCGATTGGCATTCCCTGGCGAATTTTGAAGCCGGCGATGGCCTTTTTGGCTCGAGTAACCACTACTTTTTGACCTGTGATTGTGGCCAGTTCGGTGATGGATGCCTCAAGGGCTTTGGCGTTTTGGGCGGCTTCACCGAGGCCCCGGTTGATGGTGACTTTCACCACCTTCGGGACTTCGTGAATATTGGAGAGATTCAGGTCCTTAAGGAGTTTGGGCTGAATCGACTCCCGGTAGCGCTTTTTCAGTGACATGACGGGGAGAGGGGGGTGCGCTTCTGGTCTGGGTCAGAAGGCGGACAGGGACTGGAGTTGAAATTGGCGGGGTTGTCGCGATCGCTCGCTAGGTACTTTGCCGGGGCTCAATCGAGGATTTCTCCTGTCTTCTTGAGGCGGCGCTTTTTAGTGCCGTCTTTCTCCACCACGATTTCGACGCGGCTTGCCACCTGTTTGGAGGTGGAGTAGAGCATCACATTCGAGGCATGCACAGAGGCTTCCTCGGTGACGATGCGGCCGCTCTCGCCTTCCTGGGTGGGCTTGACGTGGCGGGTACGCAGGTTGATTCCCTGCACTACGACACGGTTTTCATAGGGAAGGGTGCGCAGCACCTCTCCCGTCTTGCCCTTGTCCTTGCCGGCGATCAGCTGGACGGTGTCACCCTTCTTGAGCCGCATTTTGATGCGCTCAGGGGCCTTGGCCTTAGGGGTTGCGGTCGCCATTTCAGATCACCTCCGGGGCGAGGGACACGATTTTGGTGAAATTGCGCTCGCGCAGTTCACGGGCAACCGGGCCAAATACCCTGGTCCCCTTGGGGTTGTTGTCGTTACCCAGGATCACGGCGGCGTTGTCGTCAAACCGGATCGAGTTGCCGGTGTCACGGCGCAGGGTGGCTTTGGTGCGCACCACTACTGCCTTGACTACATCCGATTTCTTGACACCCATGTTGGGCATGGCGTCCTTGACTGCTGCCACGATCACGTCGCCCACGTGGGCGTAGCGACGGTTTGTGCCCAGCACCCGGATGCATTGGATGCGCTTGGCGCCGCTGTTGTCAGCGACGTTTAAATAGGTTTCTTGTTGAATCATTAGGAGTTCTCCTCAACCGGCAGTGCTGTTGGTGAGAACTTCGGCCACGGTCCAGCGCTTGGTGCGGCTGAGCGGGCGGGTCTCGGTGATGCGAACCCGGTCGCCCACTTTGCAGCTATTCGCTTCATCGTGGGCTTTGTATCGGGTGGTGCGGCTGACCGTCTTTTGATAGATGGGGTGAGGGAAGCGGTTCTCCACCGCCACCACCACCGTTTTGTCCATCTTGTCGCTGACGACGGTGCCGACCCTTTCCTTGAGTGCCATGGGGATCGAGGGGGGTATCAGGAGGCTGAAGCAGCCGTGGCGGCGGAGCGTTGCTGCTCCTGCTGCACCGTCATCAGGTGGGCCAGCTTGATACGGGCCTCCTTGAAGCGGTGTGTATTTTCCAGCCGGCGGGTGGCTTGCTGGAAGCGCAACTCGAACAGTTCACGCCTGGTGGCGTTTACCTGCTCGTTGATCTGCTCACCGGTGAGCTTGCGCACTTCGGCGATGTTGGGTCTTGCCATCGGGTCAGGCCTCCACTGGGGCTGCAGTTTCCTGATCCGCCAGGCTCAGGAATTTTGTCTTAAGGGGAAGCTTGAACTGCGCTAAGCGCATGGCCTCCTTGGCGATCTCGGGAGTGATTTCGGCACCGCCCATTTCAAACAGAATGCGTCCCGGTTTGATCACGGCTACCCAAAACTCCGGGTTGCCTTTACCGGAACCCATACGGGTTTCGGCGGCACGCATGGTGACTGGTTTGTCAGGGAAGATCCGGATCCAGATCTTGCCGCCCCGTTTGACGTGGCGGGTCATGGCTCGGCGGCTGGCTTCGATCTGGCGGGAGGTGATCCAGCCACATTCCTGGGCCTGCAGTGCAAACTCACCGAAGGCAATCGTGTTGCCTCGGGTAGCGACACCGCGCATGCGGCCTCGCTGTTGTTTGCGGAATTTGACGCGTCGTGGACTCAGCATGATTCAGGGCTCCGGATCACTCTTTGTTAGAGCGGTCTTCAAACTGTTGCGGCTGCCGGCTGGTCCGGCGGCGGGGCGCAGCACCTACGGGCAGCTGCTCTTTCTGGCCAGGCAGCACCTCGCCCTTGAAGATCCACACCTTGATACCCAGCACTCCGTAGGTGGTGCTAGCCAACTTGGTTGCGTAGTCGATGTCGGCACGCAGGGTGTGCAGGGGCACTCGGCCTTCCCGAGTCCATTCTGTCCGGGCGATTTCGGCGCCGTTGAGGCGGCCGGCCACCATGATCTTTAGGCCGAGTACACCGGCTCGCTGGGCCCGTTGCACGGCCATGCGGATGACGCGGCGGAAGGCTACGCGCTTTTCCAATTGCTGGGCGATGTACTCAGCCAGCAAGAAGGAGTCGGCATCGACCCGCTCGACTTCCACCACGTTGATGCGCACCTGACGGTTGGCATCGCCGAGGGTTTTTTGGATGCCGGTGCGAAGTTCTTCGATTCCGCTGCCTTGGCGGCCGACAAGTACCCCTGGACGGGCGGTCTTGAGTTCGACTTCCAGCTGATCGGCCTTGCGGGCAATCAGCACATCGCTAATTCCGGCTGCGCCGTACTTCTTATGGACGAACTTGCGAATGCGGTCGTCCTCCTGAAGCAGGATTGGATAGGTTTTGCTTGGGGCGTACCAACGCGAGCGGTGATCCTGGGTAATCCCCAGGCGCAGGCCGGTTGGATGGATCTTGTGTCCCATCGTTCGGTGTCCTCTGGGGTCAGGTGGAAGGTGCCACAGCAATGCTGATGTGGCAGGTTTGTTTTTTGATCGCGTAGGCACGACCCTGGGCGCGGGGGCGGAAGCGCTTCAGGCAAGGTCCCATGTCGGCGATCGCCGAAGCGATCACCAAGGTGGAGGGATCCAGGCCGAGGTTGTGCTCGGCATTAGCCACCGCCGAGCGCAGCACCTTGGTGATGGGGCCAGTGGATCGGTATGGCATGAACTCGAGCATGATCAGGGCCTCGCGATAGCTGCGGCCACGGATCTGATCGAGAACTCGCCGCACCTTGGAGACGGAACCGCGGATGAAGCGGCCGTGGGCGAGAGCCTGGTTGGTTGTGGTGTTTGCCATAGCGTCAGCGGCCTCCTTTCTTGTCCTTGATGTGGCCCCGGAAGGTGCGGGTGGGGGCAAATTCCCCGAGTTTGTGGCCCACCATCTGTTCAGTCACGTAGACGGGAACATGGGATTTGCCGTTGTGAACGGCAATGGTGTGGCCGATCATCATCGGCAGGATGGTGGAAGCACGTGACCAGGTTTTGATCACGGACTTGTCATCTGCGCCGTTTTGCTTTTCAACCTTGCGAAGCAGGCTGTCAGCAACAAACGGACCTTTTTTGAGTGAACGTCCCATAGCGGATTAAGCGAACAGCAAAGCGGTGTTGATCATCAGGAATCGCGTCCGCCACGGCTCCGTTTGGAGGTACGGCGACGTTTCCGGAGCACAAACCGATTGCTGGGTTTGTTCCGCTTACGGGTTTTGAGACCCAGGGCCGGTTTGCCCCAGGGGGTAACCGGACCGGAGCGGCCGATCGGGGCGCGGCCCTCACCACCACCGTGGGGGTGGTCGCAGGGGTTCATCACCGATCCGCGTACTTCAGGCCGACGACCCAGCCAGCGCTTGCGACCAGCCTTACCCAGGCTGGTGTTGCGTACCTCGGAGTTGCCTACTTCACCGAGGGTGGCGTAGCACTCACGCCGCACCAGCCGCACCTCGGTGGAGGGAAGCTTGAGGGCGACGTAGTCGCCTTCTTTAGCTACCACCTGGGCGCTTGCGCCAGCAGTGCGAACCATCTGTCCGCCCCGTCCGGCGTACAGCTCTACGTTGTGGACGCTGGAGCCGAGGGGGATTGCCGATAGGGGCAGGGCATTGCCCGTTTCAATCGGAGACTCGGGTCCTGAAACCACCTGCTGGCCGATCTCAATGCCAGCGGGAGCGAGGATGTAGCGCTTCTCGCCGTCGGCGTAGAAGAGCAGAGCCAGGCGGGCGTTGCGGTGCGGGTCGTAGTGAATTGCCGCGACTTTGGCCATGACTCCGAGCTTGTCGCGGCGGAAGTCGACGATGCGGTAGAGGCGCTTGTGACCGCCACCGCGGTGGCGGCAGGTGATCACACCGCGATTGTTGCGGCCTTTGCGGCGGTGTTTGGCGACCACCAGGCCCCGCTCCCGTCCGCGGCCGGTGACTTCAGAGAAGTCGCTGGCGACACGGGTGCGGGTGCCGGGGGTGATGGGTCGGAATTTGCGGATAGCCATGACTTTTCAGACCCCTCAGGACTCAGGGAACAGCTGGATGGCATTGCCTTCGGCGAGGCGCACCACTGCCTTCTTCACTTGGGCACGTTTGCCGGCGAATCGGCCCACCCGCCGGGAGCGGCGAGGGGGGTTCATGGTGCTGATGCCGATGACCTTGACGTCGAACAGCTGTTCAACGGCAGCCTTGATGTCGGGTTTGGCAGCCCGATGGTCCACCTCAAAGGTGTACTGGTTCTGCTCGAGGGCCCGAGTGGCCTTCTCGGTGATCAATGGCCGACGGATCACATCCGCAAGCCGGCTCGAAAAACGCTCAGCCATCTCCGTAGACCTCCTGAATCTTCGCGAGTGCTTCCTCGCTCACCACCAACTTGTTGGCGTGGAGCAGATCGAAGACGTTTAGCTGATCAGCAGCGATCAGCTTGACCTTCTCGAGGTTGCGTACCGAGCGCCGCACGGCCTCGGAGGCTCCGTCGAGAACGACCAGCACTTTGGTGCCAGCCTCGATCCCGAGCCGGCTTAGGCCGGCGGTGATCTCCTTGGTTTTGGGGGTGTCGAGCCCAACGCAAAAACCCTTGACCACGGTGATGTCGTTGATACGGCTCATCAGCGCAGTTCGCAAGGCCAGGCGACGTTCCTTGCGGTTCATCGCCAAGGTGTAGCTGCGGGGCTTTGGGCCAAACACCACGCCGCCGCCGGGGCGGAGCGGGGTCCGTATCGAGCCTTGGCGGGCCCGGCCTGTCCCCTTTTGCTTGTAAGGCTTGCGACCGCCACCGGCGACTTCGGCGCGGGTGAGCGTGCTGGCCGTGCCTTGACGGGCGTTGGCCAACTGACGAATCACGGCGCGATGCACCAGGTCTGTGGCAGATGATTCTTTGGCAACTTTCAGATCGAGGGAAGCCTTGCCGGCTTCCTTACCTTGCCAGTCGCGGATTACACAATTAGCCATCGGTTTTCTCCTCAGTTCCCGGCTTTGGCGCCCACCCGGTTCGCCGGGCGGATGTTGAGCAGGGCGCCGGGCTTGCCGGGCACCGAACCCTTCACCACCAGCAAGTTGCGCTCGGAATCCACTTTGAGGATTACGAGGCCGCGGGTGGTGATTTGTTTGCCGCCGTAGCGACCCGCCATGCGCTTGCCGGGGTAGACGCGGCCTGGTGTGGTGCCGGCGCCGATCGAGCCAGGCTCACGGTGGTTCTTGGAACCGTGGGTCATGGGGCCACGGCTGAAGCCGTGGCGCTTTTGAAGGCCGGAGAAGCCACGACCCATGGTGTCGCCGCTTACGTCGACCTTTTGACCGGCCTCAAAGGCCGTCACGGAGATGGAGCCACCCAGCTCAAGGCCATCCACGCTGTCAACCCGATATTCCTTCAGGTGGCGCAGGGCTTCATCGCCCGACTTCGCCAAGTGCCCCTTGGCTGGCTTGTTCACGAGTTTTTCGCGAATGTCGCCAAAACCAAGCTGCACGGCGTTGTAGCCGTCGGTGCTGGTGCTTTTGAGTTGGGTGATGCGGCAAGGACCTGCCTCGATCAAGGTGACCGGGATGGACTTGCCCTCTTCATCGAAGAACTGGGACATGCCCAATTTCTTCCCAAGAATGCCGATAGACATAGGAGGGGAAACAACGCCAGCTGGACAACCGGGCGCACCGAGCCATTGGCTGATGCAGGACGGTGAAGCTGAAACGCTCAGGGTGTAGCCAAGCTCGGCCGAAGGGCCGCTCTACGCATCGGAAGCCAGGGCTCCCAACAACGGATTGCGATTTCCAAGGGCTAGCGAGGCTGATCTGAATCGGATCAGCGCGGCTGGGACTTATCGGAACCGGACTGAACTCAAAAGAATGAGAACGGTGCGTTCTGGCAGTTTCCCGACGGATTCTGCAGCTCTTAAAGCTGCTGAGCCCGTGCTGGCCGAGGACGATCACCACCACTGGTGACCGTGTACCGCGATCTGGAGGCCCGGCTAGCGGTCGGGCACAGTTCAATGGCACAGTAATTAAGCCTACCTCACCGCTTAACCCCTTCCCGGGCTGTCAAAGTGGTGCCCATACAGCTTTACCAGCTATGCCCCTTCTGCTCTCCGGTCGCGGTTTCCGCAAGGACCTTGAGCGCGTTGGTGCCCTAGCTCTGTTTGCTCCCCTTGAGGGTGGCGCAGAGACTCGCTTGATGCGCCGGATGCGGGCAGTTGGTTACCGCGCCCAGCTCGCTTCGGCACGGGGGCTTGGCGATCCTGAGGCCTTTTTATTCCAGCTCCACGGGGTACGCCCTCCCCATTTGGGTCACCAGAGCGTGGGCAAAGGCGCAGCCGTGGGCGAGGTGCAGCGGGTGATGCCCCAGCTGGGGGCCTTGCTCGAGGGCAGTCAGCCGATTCTTTTGTGGTTGTTAGAGGGTCAGGTGTTGTCTCAGGCTGAATTGGGATCCTTGATTGTTCTCAGCCAGCGCGAACCCCGTCTAAAGCTGGTGGTGGAGATGGGTGGCTCACGGGAGCTGCGCTGGCAGCCCCTTGAGCAGCTGCTTGACGCCTGAGGAGGCCCTCGCCGCCGGTCGCTGGGTCAAGTTGATCTGTGGGGCTAGCAACCAGGATTTGGCCGCGATCGAAGACCTCTGTGGCATTTTTTCCCTGGCTGGGGTCCACTGCATAGACGGCGCTGTGGACCTCGCTGTGGTGGCTGCGATCCGACGGGGGATTGCCTGGGCCGAGGCCCGTGGGGCCAGCCGTCCTTGGTTGATGTTGAGCCTCAGCGATGGTGACGATCCCCATTTTCGTAAGGCTTGGTTCGACCCCGCTTGCTGCCCGCCGGCCTGCCCACGTCCCTGTGAGCGGATTTGTCCGGCCTTGGCTATTGGGATGGCTGCTGCTGGTCGGGCCGGGGTTTTGGAGGAGCGCTGCTACGGCTGTGGTCGCTGTCTGCCGGCCTGTCCCTACGGATTGATTGAGGAGCGCAGTCAGGTGCTGGCTGGGGCTGATGTGCCCCCCCTGCTCGCCCAGTTGCGCCCTGATGCGGTGGAACTCCACACCCACCCCGGTCGCGGCGAGGCCTTTGCAGAACGAGTCGGCCAGTTGCGGGCCAGTGGTGTTCCGCTGCAGCGGCTGGCCGTTAGTGCAGGCCTGGAGGGCACGGCTCAGTCGCCAGCTGCGCTGGTTAGGGAGCTGTGGCTGCGTTTCACCCTGCTGCGCGCCGGTGGCTTTCGTCCCCTGTGGCAGCTTGATGGCCGGCCGATGAGTGGGGATGTCGGCGCGGGTACGGCCCGTGCTGCTGTCAAGTTGGCTGCAGCTGTGCTCGCCCAGGCTCCCCCGGGCCCCGTGCAGCTAGCCGGGGGCACCAACGCCCACACGCTTCCGCAGCTGGCTGGGTACCCCCTGAAGCGTCACATCGCTGGAGTGGCCTTTGGTGGCGTGGCCCGCCGGCTGTTGCAGCCCCTGCTACTAGAGGCCCAGGGCCGGAGACGATCCCTGCTAACCGATGCGGAGCTCTGGCCCCGTGCCTTGGCGTTGGCTCGGGACCTGGTTGATCCCTGGCTAGAACGTGTCTAGTGCCTTGCGATTCGGTGTCCAGCCCTGCCTCAATGGCCCCCCAGCGCATCACCGACGACCTTGATCGCTTGATGGCCCTCCTGCCTGGAGTGGTTCAGGCGGCCCTGGCGACTGCTGAGTCCCGGGAGCAGTTGCTGGAGGTGGTGCTGGACCTGGGCCGGGTGCCCGAGGCCCGCTACCCCGGCCAGGTGCGTGCCCTGGGCACCGAGCCCTTGGAGCGGGCCGACCTGGCCGTCGTGGTGGAGCGACTCGGCGCCTTCGGTGGCGATAACCGCGCCGGTATTGAGCGCACCCTGCATCGCATCAGTGCGATCCGCAACCGCACCGGCACGATCGTTGGGCTCACCTGCCGGGTGGGCAGAGCCGTGTTTGGCACGGTGGAGATGGTGCGCGACCTGCTTGATGCCGGTGAGTCGCTGCTGTTGATGGGGCGCCCGGGCGTGGGCAAGACCACCGCCCTGCGCGAGATCGCCCGGGTGCTGGCCGACGACTTGGGCAAGCGGGTGGTGGTGATTGACACCAGCAATGAAATCGCTGGCGATGGCGACATTCCCCATCCCGCTATCGGCGGCGCCCGGCGTATGCAGGTAGCAAGGCCGGAGTTACAGCATCAGGTGATGATCGAGGCTGTGGAAAATCACATGCCGGAGGTGATCGTTATTGATGAAATCGGCACCGAACTGGAGGCCCAGGCTGCTCGCACCATTGCTGAACGGGGCGTGATGCTCGTGGCCACGGCCCATGGCAACGCCCTCGAGAATCTAATTAAGAATCCCACCCTCTCCGATCTGGTGGGCGGCATTCAGGCGGTGACGCTTGGGGATGAGGAGGCTAGGCGGCGCCGCACTCAGAAAACCGTGCTGGAGCGGGCTGCGGAGCCTACTTTCGCCATGGCGGTGGAGATGCACAGCCGCCACCGCTGGCACGTACACAGGGATGTGGCCCGTACGGTGGACATGTTGCTGCGGGGCCAGGGGGCGCGTCCCGAGATTCGGGAGCTTGGGGCCGATGGACAGCTTCAGCGGCAGCAGCAGGAGCCAGCTCCTGTTCTGGCTCCAAGCTCAGCCCCAGTGTCAGCCGCTCGCGAGGCGGTGCCGCCGCGGTCGCATTTGCGCCCAAGGCTGGCGGCCGCATCCTTGCCCGTGTTGGAGGAGGACACCGTGGCGTCGGATCGCCCAGCTGCTGCCCCCCCCGCGCCGGTATTGCGGGTGTATGGGGCGGGCCTTAGCCGGGGCCCCCTGGAGCAGTTGGTGCGGGCCCGCCAGTTGCCCGTGGAGGTGGTGGGCAGCGTCGAGCTGGCCGACGCGGTGCTCAGCTTGCGGCAACAGCTCGGCCGTGATCCCCACGTGCGCCGGCAGGCCCAGGACTTGGGCCTGCCGATTTTGGGCTTGAAGTCGGCGGCCCC
>CAZKER010000255.1:0-20660 GCA_964551845.1 uncultured Cyanobium sp. | reverse complement strand
CGTGTACACCACTCGTCAGGGTGATGCGCTTGCCTGGTTTAGATCCCTTGGCCACGATCACCGACACGTACCAGTGCTGTCCAGTGGACATCTGCACACCCTGGAAGTAAAGCAGGTGTTTCCTGCCAGGCTCCAGGTCATGGGTGTTTAGTGATCTCACCACTTTCTTGCCGTTGATCACGTCGCCGGTGTAGACCGTACTGATACTGGCGAGATTTCCAGGGACGCTGTCCTGGGCGTGTGCCATGCCCATGCCCATCAGCGCAAGCGCGGTGATCAGTGCGGTGGGTAGCAACGACTTCTTGAGAATGCGGGGCCTACGGCTAACCAGAGGTTCTTTGAACATCGTCAGTGCCTTCCTAAAAAATTGGTCGCGGTGGCATGGGCCAAATTCAGTCGATGGCTATTGCCACTGCAACTAATGAAGTATATATTGTCTCCCATGAGGTTGTGCCGTCAACCAAGACTTCTCTGGTCAAAGGGCATAGTGTGAAGTTTATATCCATTCTGTACCGTCTTAAACTCAGACCTGATTCTCTGTACGCCAGCGATCACCTGCCCGCAGGAGTTCTGCTTCAGATCTATTCGATTGGTGTATAGCCCTTTAGGCGCGGGTCAGGTGCATTGTGTCGTTCGAAGGGCCCTTACGACAGGTATCCATCGCCGACTTGCGCTGAATACCGATGTCTCAGGCCACTCCAGCTTCGTCACGCACACCGGCGCTGAGCTTCAATCCAAGCGCGGAGATCACCTTGAGAACAGTATCGAAACTGGGGCTGCGTTCACCTGAAAGCGCTTTATAAAGGCTCTCGCGGGAAAGACCGGTCTGACGGGCAATCTCTGTCATCCCCTGGGCGCGGGCAATATCACCAAGGGCCTTGGCAATGAAGGCTGCATCTCCATCTGCTTCTTCAATGCAGGCCTCGAGGTAAGCCGCCATCTCGTCGGGAGTTCTGAGTGTCTCAGCGACGTCGTATCGTAGGGTCTTGATCTCCATTAACCGTTCTCCCTGATCTGGCGGGACAGCATCAGCGCTTCCTCGATATCTCTGATCTGTGATGACTTATCACCACCAGCTAGGAGAATGATCAATGTGGAGCCCTTCTGCTGGTAGTAGACCCTGTAACCAGGGCCATAGTTGATCCGTAATTCAGAAACACCAGATCCAATAGGCCTGACATCACCGGGATTGCCGCCAATGAGACGCTCAATCCTGGCCTGAACTCTCGCCCTGGCCCTCAGATCACGAAGATGCTCAAGCTACTGAGCGAACCGCTCTGTCTGACGGACTTCAACCACAACCCCACTGTAGCCGCGTGGCTACGCGGAGGCAAGCTGCAGAGATGCAGCAGCTCGATTTTGCCTGCTCCTTCGAACGCTCGCCATCGCCTGGCCGCAAGGTCTTCTCGGCGAAGAATATAACGTTACGGCGGCGGCTCAGGTGGATGGCGGTGTTAGCTGACCAGAGCCTTTGCCTGGGGCGCTGGAGCACCTCGAAGCAGGCCTTCCACACTTAAATCCTCATCAACATCTGGCCAGTGGATTCCGTAGCCAGCCCCTGCAATCACCCAGTTATCACGCTCCTGGTAGGTTGCATGTAGAAGCCTTGGGAACCAAGCCAGCGGTACCGAGATAGAACGACCGTCAGCTAGGTCGACGATCAGCCTGTCTTCTGTCAACGCAACGTCAGTGACCTGCTCACCAGGGTTAGCCATGAAACTCCTCCCATGCTTTCAGCAGGATAGCTCTGTTCAAGCTGACCAGCCGTTCAATTTCACGCAGCTCTCTGGCGCTGAAACCAAGGCTTGAGGACAGTGCCACAGGAACAAGCCAGACTTTGCAAGACGCCTTATCTCTGTCGACATGAACATGGGGAGGCTCGTTTGGCTCGTGACTGTAGAAGTAGATACGGTAAGGTCCACTTCTAAGGATTGTCGGCATCCGAAAGCGCCACCATCACATTAACGATACCGACCTCGGCCTTCCTGTGCAGCTAACGCTCAAGATCAGAAGCGGGCAAGGATTTCAGCAATGACAGATTCACGAAAGCCCGTCTTCTGAATGTTGATGTTAGGCCTCCGCTAGCACGAACGGGTGTGGGAAGTACATTCCAACGCCACCTTCCAGCGATTGCGTTGGGCCGCGCCCTTGTCGCTTGGCGTGCTCAAGAAAGCAGGAGTTAGACACGCATCCTAGAAACCAAGCAAGGTTTCTCTCCGGTTCCGGCGGATCAAGGCGCTCCCACGCGATCGTTCCTGAGGAGTTGCCAATCTTCCAAAAACCATATGGAGGGATGCAAAGCATTGACACCACGCCGGAAAGCGGATCGCATCCACTCTCCTGCATCACCTCAATGAGCCTAGTTAAGTGATAGTCCGGCTTGCCGACGCCCTCAGCATCAGCGTCAAACGCAACCAGCATGTTGAAAGCTCCGAATAGTGGTGGCCCAGCAAATCCTTGCTGAACACCATGCTTCAAGGATGCGATGTCCATTGATGACCTTACAAAGTCTCTCAGATCACCACGCGTTACCTTGGACTTGACCTCTATCCGAGCCAGAACGCTGTTGTACAAAAACACGCCTTCCGAAGACAGAGACTCGGTTGCCAGTATGGGCGGCGTCAGTGATCGATCAAACAGGATGATGTCATCTTGAGTAAACTGTCGCTTCTGATTATTCGTATCGATGATCATGCCCGAGCCACAGGCAACGTAAGGTGGAAGCCAGGGTTCCAACAGTTCTGCAACGAGCAACTCTCGAAATCGCCCTCGCAATCCAAGATGCTGAATGTTGGATTCGAGATGAGCTCGTCGCAACGTGTGTGCAGCAGCAGCAAGTATTCTGTGGATTAGGTAGTCGTTCACTGTAGGCAGGTCGAGAAGCTGGTATTTGCAGGCTCAACTCTTTATTGGCAGGTTCCGCGAACTACTGTTCGTTTTGCTACACAAAGTCCGCTGGGCTGTGTACCCCGAGAGGTCCACGGTTGAGCACGTGGGTATAGATCATTGTGGTGCTCACGTCCTTGTGGCCCAGAAGTTCCTGGATGGTGCGGATGTCCTGCCCGCGCTCAAGAAGGTGCGTCGCAAAGGAGTGGCGGAAGGTGTGGCAGCTGGCCGCTTTGCTCACCCTGGCGTCAGCCATGGCCCGCTTCACGGCCTTCTGCACCACGCTCGGATCGAGGTGGTGGCGCCCCTGGGCACCCGATTCCTTATCGCACCAGCGGTTCTGCTGAGGGAACACCCAATGCCAGCCCCATTCGCGGTTGGCATTGGGATATTTCCTTGACTGCGCGTAGGCCATCAGCACGCGCCCCCAGCCAGACGCCAGGTCATTTTGATGCAGGTGGCGCACCTTCAGCAGGTGCTTCTGCAAGTCGGTATCCAGGCTCTGTGGCAGCAGGGTCAGTCGGTCTTTGCAGCCCTCGAGTCGTTGTCTCACGGCTCGTACCTCTGTCTCGCTGAGCACCACCGGCAGTCGCTGGCGCGTTCGGGCCCGTACCACCCTCTCCAGTTCCAGGTTCCCTTCCTGCAGGTCCCTGTAGAGAAACAGCAATGCCGCCAGTGCCTGGTTCTGGGTGGAGGCGCTCACCTGCTCCTCCACAGCTAGGTGGGTAAGAAAGGCATTCACCTCAGCGCTGCCCATCTCCCGTGGGTGACGCATGCCATGAAAGCGGAGGAAACGGCGCAGCCACTGCTCGTACGTCTTCACCGTGCGGCGGGCGTAGTGGCGTGTCTGCAGCAGTTCGCGATAGCGCTGGATCAGCCCGTCCGGGCGGTTTGGGCTGTTCATCGATGGGAGGCGGTCAGGTTCAGGATTCCCCGCGCACCCTTTTCCTCAGCGCCAGTCGTCTGCCGGTGTGGTCTGGGCCGTGCGGGTGCGCCTGTCGAAAAGGCAGAGGCTCAGGCCTTTGGCCCGTGCCATGTGGGCCCGGGGATAGCGGCCGGTGATCAGCGCCGCGCTGCGGCCCACGCTGTCGTCGAAGCTGATCACGCTGCCCACCAGCCGTGCATCCACCAGGCCGCTGGCGCGGATGCAGGCCTTCGTCACCTCCTGCCGGTGCGCGGCCCAGGCATCGGTCGATGAAGCCAACACCGGCAGCGGGCAGATCGAGGCCAGGCAGCTGATCGCAGCCAGCAGGACGGGGATTGGGGGCGTGAACCGGTGCATGGTTTGAAACATGATGCTGTTATTTCGATAGCAGCCCTGGCAGCATTGGGCCTGCAGGCGATTCAATCGAGGAATTCAATCGGGTGCTTGTAGGGCCCTGTCCTGTTGGTCGGATTCCTGGCCAGCCTTCCCAACAGCGGACCCCCGCCTTCAAGCGGGTGCCGGTGCTGCTGCCCTGGGCAGCCTGATCCGTAGCCGTCGTCACCGTGGCGGCGCCGGCCCCCATCGACAGTGCTCTTCTGTGTGTGGAGTGTGATTGCCGGGTGTGGTGATGCTGCAGACCTGGCTGGTGGAGCAGCGGCGTCGCGGCCGGGCCTACCAGCCCCGCTTTCGGCGTCGACAACGCTCGCTGTCCTGGCTGGGGGCGCTGCTGGCGCTCACCCTGCTGGGCCTGCTCAGTGCCTGGAGCGGCATGGTGCTGCTGGCGGCCCCACTGGGGGCGTCGTCGGTGCTGTTGTTTGGCTACCCCGCCAGCCCCCTGGCCCAGCCGCGCAACATCGTGCTCGGCAACCTGGTGGGGGCGCTGGTGAGCGTGGCAGCAGTGGCCTGGCTGGGCCAGGGGCCGCTGGTGATCGCCCTGGCAGTGGGGCTCACGGTGTTGCTGGGTCAGCAGCTGCGCTGCCTGCATCCCCCCGCCGGTGGCCTCGCCTTTCTCGGCGTGGCGCTGGGAGCCACGCCGCTGTTTGTGCTCACTCCCGTGCTCAGCGGCTCGTTGCTGCTGGTGCTGATTGCCGCGGCCTTCAGCCGCTGGGTGAAGGGGGCGCTGCCCTATCCGCACCACTGGCTGTGACCCTCTGGCTGCTGCCGCCCCTGGCCCTGGTGGCCTTTCTGTATGCCGCCGTGGGGCACGCCGGCGCCTCCGGCTACATCGCCGTGCTCGCCCTGGCCGGGCTGCCGGCGGAGCAGATCAAGCCGCTGGCCCTGATCCTCAACACCGTGGTGGCCGCCCAGGGCAGCTGGCAGTTCTGGCGCGCCGGCCATCTGCGCTGGCGGCTGTTCTGGCCCGTGCTGCTGGCCGGCCTGCCGGCGGCCTTCTTGGGTGGCTGGCTCGATCTGCCCACGCTCTGGTTCCAGCGGCTAGTGGCGCTGGTGCTGCTGGCCTCGGCCCTGCGCTTTCTGCGCCAGCCCCGTGATCCTGAGCGCTTCAGCCGGCCGCCGTTGGGGATGCTGCTGCTGTGCGGCGCTGGCCTGGGGCTGCTCGCCGGTCTCACCGGCACCGGCGGCGGCGTGTTTCTCACGCCCCTGCTGTTGGGTTGCAGCTGGGCCTCCACCCGCCAGGCGGCGGCGGTGTCATCGCTGTTCATCCTGGGCAACTCACTCAGTGGCCTGACCGGCCTGCTGCTGGCCCGCCGGGCTGCTGGCCCCCTGCTGGCTGCCCTGCCGCCCCAGTTCGGCTGGATGCTGCTGATGGTGCTGCTGGCCGGCGCGGTGGGTTCCAGGCTCGGCAGCCGCCACTGGCCGGTGGCCTGGATCCGCCGCTGTCTGGCCCTGGTGCTGCTATTGGCCGCCTGGAAGCTCCTGGGGCTGGCGGGTCAGCCGCCCAGATAGGCCATCTCCGCATGGGCTGGGGCGGTTGCTGTGCTCTGCGGGTTGTCGCCTTGCCAGACCTCCTGCCGCTCCTCGCTCCAGCGGTCGGTGCGGCGGCGCCAGATGCTGGCGATCGCCTCGCGTACCGCTTCCGCCGGATTGGTGGCCTGCAGCCAGGGGCGCAGGTCGAGGCCGCTGCCGGGGGCGGCAAATAGGCAGGTGTAGGCGATGCCGTCGGCGGTGACGCGCAGGCGGTTGCAGTCGCCACAGAAGGGGGCGCTCACCGATGCCACCACCGCCAGATGGGCTCCGCCGCTTTCTGGGTCGTGATCCCTGTAGCGCCACCGGCTGGCCGTGCCGTGGTTCGCGCGCCCCCGGGGCTCCAGCGGCCAGCGTTCGCTAATCCGCTCCAGCATCTCGGCGGCGCTCAGTACCGCCTCGGGCCGCCAGCCATTGCGGTTGCCCACGTCCATGAACTCGATCAGGCGTAGCTCCAGGCCTCGCTCGCGGGCCAGGGCCGCTAGGGGCAGCAGCTGGTCGTCGTTGGCGCTGCGTTGGATCACGGCGTTGAGCTTGAGTGCCCCGCGGCCGGGATCAAAGCCGGCGGCGCGGGCGTGCTCCAGTGCCGCCAGCACCGCCGCCAAGGCCCGTTCGCCGGCGGCGGCATCGGCCAGGCCAGCCATGCGGGCCACCGACGCACCCGTTGTGCCATCGAGGCTGAGGGTGATGCGATCGAGGCCGGCGGCCCGCAGGCTCCGGGCGCGCGCCGCGCTCAGCAGCAGGCCATTGCTGGTGAGCGCGATCTCGCGCAGGCCTGCACGTTCCGGGTGTGTGGCGCGCAGGGGCTGCACGGCGGCGATCAGGTCCTCCAGGCCGCCGTGCAGGAGGGGTTCGCCGCCGGTCAGCCGCAGGCTGCGGGCTCCCAGGCGCACCGCCGCCCCGATCACCTGCAGCCGCTGCTCCAGCGTGAGTAGGCCCGGCGGCTCTACCCCATCCGGTAAGCAATAGGTGCAGGCCAGGTTGCAGCGGGCCGTGAGCGATAGCCGCAGCACCCCGAGGGGCCGGTTGAGCTGGTCGGTGGCGCTGGCCATGGCGGCCACGCTATGGCTGTCGGCCTGATGTTGGCGGTAGCGTTTCAGCATGGTCGCCTCCGCTGCCGAGCGTTTCACGCCGCCCGCCATCCCTTGGCGCAAGCCCCTGGCGCTCGAGTCGGCTCCCGACCTGGGTCCTGGGTTGGATCCCCAGAGGTCTGGGGAAGCCTTGGCGCGTCTGTGCGCCGAGCCCGATGTGCAGGCGGTGATCGCATTTGGTTCGCGGGCCAGGGGTGAGGCGCGGCCCGACTCGGATCTGGATCTGGCGGTGATCGTGCGCCAGCCTCAGCTCACAGCGGCTGACAAGCTGACCTGCTGGAAGCGCTTCAACCGAGCGCTGGGTCGCCAGGGAGTGGGTGTCGACCTGGTGGTGGCGGGCACCGCTGATGCCGAGCGACTGAGCGGCTCCCGTTGGCATGTGTTCGGCGATGTGGCCCGTGAGGGCCGGGTGCTGTATGTCGCCCGCTGAAGACGCCTTGCTGCTCCTGGCGATTGTGCGCCGCCATCTGCGCACATTGCGTTTTGGCTTGGATGGGGCCTATCCAGAGGAAGACTGGGGTTTCACGGCCCAGCAAGCGGTGGAGAAACTGCTCAAGGCCTGGATTGTGCTGGCCGACCGGCGGCCACCCCGGGTCCATGACCTCGAAGATCTGGTCGCCCTGGCTGGTCAGCAGCTTGATCCCCTGCTGCTGGAGCTGCAGGTGTTTGCGGTGGAGGCCCGCTATGAGGAGGGACCCTTCCCGCTGCCGGCACCGAGGCAGGAGCTGCTGGCACTGGTGGAGGTGGAGCTGGAGCGGTGTGAGCGCATGGTGGAGGCGGTGGGGGAGTCGGCCGACTGACTTGGCTTAGGCCAACTGACCAAGCTCAGGGCCGGTTCACGTTGCGGATGGCACGGGGATCCAGCGGCACCGCCTGGCAGGGCAGCGTCGCCAGCCAGCCCTGCAGCCGCCGTTCACCCCGCTCCACCGCTGCGGCCAGGTGGGCGCGGGTCGGGGCACTGCTCGGATACAGGCCCAGCAGCGGTTGCAGCCGCTCGCCGTCGTGGGCCAGGTGGAGCCGGGTGGGGCTCCCTGTTGCTGCGCTCGCCAGGAGGGTTTGCATGGCGGCCAGGGTGAGATCAGGCATGTCCACCGGGCAGAGCAGCAGCCGCTCGTCGGGGTGCTGCTGCATCAGCCGGTGCAGGGCCAGCAGCGGCCCCTCCCAGGGCGGCGGTTCGGCCAGGGCCGTCACCGGCGAGCCCGGGGCGAGCGCGAGGGCCAGCTCTTCTGCCAGCTCTAGATGGGCCGGATGGCGGCTTAGCAGGGTGATCGGTGTCTCCAGCTGGGCCAGCAGGCGCAAGCTGCGCTCCAGCCAGGTGCCGCCTGCGCGGTGGGGCAGCAGCGCCTTGTCGCGGCCCATGCGACGGCTCTCGCCACCGCTGAGTAGGCAGGCGCGCAGGGGCAGTTGTAGCAACGGCTGCCAGGCCGGTCGCCGCCCATCCGTAGGGTCCCGTCCCATATCTGGTTGCTCCATGGCTCTGTCTCCCCACACCACGACCCTGCTCGACGCCAAGCGCTGCAGCGGGCTCAGCTTCGCCGACCTTGGCGCCCGCCTGGGTCAAGACGAGGTGTGGACCGCCAGCCTGCTCTACGGCCAGGCCACGGCCTCAGCCGATCAGGCTCAGGTGCTGCTGGAGGCCCTGCAGATCACCGAGCCGGAGCGGCCTGCCCTGCTGGCTGCTCTCACCACCTATCCCGTGAAGGGGGCCCTCGATCCGGTGATCCCCGCCGATCCGCTGCTCTACCGCTTCTACGAGATCCTGCAGATTTATGGCCTGCCGCTCAAGGACGTGATCCAGGAGCAGTTCGGCGACGGGATCATGTCGGCGATCGACTTCAGCCTGACGGTGGCCAAGCAGGAGGACCCGAAGGGTGACCGGGTGGTGGTGACGATGAACGGCAAGTTCCTGCCCTACCGCAAGTGGTGAGGCTCCAGCAGCCCGAACTCCGCCAGGGCCCGCGGCAGGTTGCGGTGCTCGTGGCCGGGGTGACTGAGTTTCACCAGGGCGAAGCGCTGCAGTTCGTCCAGTTCCGCCCAGCCGCCGGTGCGCATCTCCAGGCCCAGCTGGGCGCAGGAGGCGACCAGCACTTCGGGCAGCTGGTTGGGCAGCTGGTCGGCCTGCTGCCAGGTCTCCCCGCTGGCTCGGGGCAGTTCCTTGGCCTGGCCGGCGCTGAGGCCGATGGTGCGTGCTAGCAGGTGCTGGTGCAACGCCTCGATGGCGGCGGGGTCGTCGGGCCAGGACAGCAGGTCGCTGCGCTCGCTGTCGCCCAGCTCGCTCCAGTGCTGCAGCTTCAGCTTCACGCCGGCCAGATCGAGCTTGCGCCGCACGGCCATCGGAATGCAGCGCAGGTCGGCGGTGAAGTCGGCCTCGAAGTGGAAGCAGGTGCTGGCCAGGGGGGAGCCCAGGGGAACTGCGGTAACAACTGCCACCATCATCGGGTGCCCTGGCTTGATCCAATGACCCCATGGTCAGTGATTCCGCCAGCCCGGCTGCCAGTTCAGCCGCCAGTCCAGCTGCCCTAGCCCAGTGCCCCTACTGCGGCGTGGGCTGCGGCCTGGAGCTGAAGGCTCCGGCCGAACCCGGCGGCCTCTGGACCGCCCGCGGCGACCGCCACCATCCCTCGTCGCTGGGCCAGGTGTGCATCAAGGGCGCCACCGTGGGCGAAACCCTGCACCACAACCGCCTCACCACGCCCCTGTGGCGCGCTCGTACCGATCAGCCCTTTGAGCAGATCAGCTGGGAGCGGGCTTTCAGTTTGCTGGTGGAGCGCATCCAGGCCACCTTGGCCACGAAGGGGCCGCAGGCGTTGGCGATTTACGGCTCCGGTCAGTTCCTATCTGAGGACTACTACGCAGCCAACAAGCTGCTCAAGGGCGCTCTGGGCAGCAACAACTTCGACGCCAACTCGCGCCTGTGCATGAGTTCGGCGGTGGCCGGCTATGCCCGCAGCCTCGGCTCCGATGGCCCGCCCTGCTGCTACGACGACCTCGATCTGGCCGATCTGGTGCTGCTGATCGGCACCAACACGGCTGAGTGCCATCCGGTGTTGTTCCAGCGGCTGCTCAAGCGCCGGCGCAAGGGGAATGGGCCGCGCCTGGTGGTGGTGGATCCACGGGCCACCGCTACTAGCGATGCCGCCGACCTGCACCTGGCGATCGCCCCCGGCAGCGACCTGGCCCTGCTCTGTGGCCTGGGTCACCTGTTGCTGGAGCATGGCGGTGTGGATCAGGCCTGCGTGGCGGCCCACTCCGAGGGTTTCGCCGAGCTCGAGACCCTCTGGCGGGCCTGGCAGCCGGCCCGGGCGGCGGCAGTGTGCGGCATCGCCGAGGCCGACCTGCGCCAGCTGGCTGAGTGGTGGTGCCAAGCCACCGGCGCGCTCAGCCTTTGGTCGATGGGGGTGAACCAGAGCCGTGAGGGCACCGCCACCGTGGCCGGGATCTGCAACCTGCACCTGGTGAGCGGCCAGATCGGCCGCCCCGGCGCCGGACCCTTCTCGCTCACCGGCCAGCCCAACGCCATGGGGGGCCGCGAGGTGGGCGGCCTGGCCCAGCTGTTGCCCGGTTACCGCGCCGTGGGTGATCCAGAGCACCGGGCCGAGGTGGAGCGCCACTGGGGCTTTGCTGCTGGCTCGATTTCGCCAGAGCCCGGCTTGGCGGTGTGGCCACAGATCGAGGCGATGGAGCGCGGCGCGCTCGACCTCTGGTGGGTGGCGGCCACCAATCCTTTAGTAAGCCTGCCCAGCCTTGATCGGGTGCGCTCAGCGGTGGCGAACTGCCCGCTGGTGGTGCTGAGCGAGGCCTATGCCGGCACGGAGACCGAGGCGCTGGCCCACCTGGTGCTGCCGGCGGCCCAGTGGAGCGAGAAGGCTGGCGTAATGGTGAACTCCGAGCGCCGCGTCACTCTCTGCTCTGCCTTCCGCCAGCCCCCCGGTGAGGCCCGGCCCGACTGGGCGATCTTTGCGGAGTTGGGCCGGCGCCTCGGTTTTGGGCAGCAGTTCGGCTGGCGTGACGCCGGCGAGGTGTATGCCGAATTCGTGGCGCTCACGGCCGGTCGGCTCTGCGATAGCAGCGGCCTCAGCCATGAGCTCCTGGCCGACCACGGCCCCCAGCAGTGGCCCTTCCCGGCCGGCACCGCCCCCGGCGGCGGCGCAGCGCGCCTCTATGTCGATCTGGCCTTCCCTACCCCTTCCGGGAAGGCACGCCTCTGGGCCGATCCGCCCCTGGGCTTGGCCGAACCCCCCTGCGACTCCTATCCACTGGTGCTCACGGTGGGGCGGGTGCTGGGCCATTGGCACACCATGACCCGCACGGCCCATGTGGCGCGGGCGCTCAAGGCCCACCCCGAGCCGCTGCTGGAGGTGCATCCAAGCGATGCGGCTCGCGCCGGCTTGGTGGATGGGGCCTGGGCCCTGGTGCGCTCTCGACGGGGTGTGCTCACCGCCAAGGTGCAGCTGACGCAACGCATTCGGCCCGGCACCGTGTTTTTGCCGATGCACTGGGGCGCTTCCCAAGGCGAGCTGGCTTGCGAGGCCAATCGACTGATGCATGAGCTGGGATGCCCGATTTCGAAGCAGCCGGAGCTCAAGGCAGCAGCGGTGGCGCTTAGTTCTTATGAAAAGCCCCCGATTTCGGGGGCTAGCAACATTAGCGTTCTCTAGATTAGCATTCTTCTAGATTAGAAGCGGAACTGGGTTTGAATCACGCCACCCCAGAGATCTTTGTCGTTCACCTGGTTGGAGCTGTTAGCGATGTAGAAGAGCCCTGGAGTGATTGAGATGTTGTCAGTTACCTGGAACTTGTAGAAGAGCTCCAGAGAGAGGGGGTCCTTAACGCCGGTTCCAGCGCTAGGGTTTTGGCCGATCGCCACACCAGCGCTATTGCCCTTGGCAAAGGCGTCATCCCACTGCAAGCCGACATACCAGGACTGGGAATCAGCGGCTCCAGCTATGCCCCCCGAAATATCAGTGAAGCCGTAACCAGCGCTGATTGAGGGGACGATACCGGTGTCGATGGGTTGCCAGTAACCTGCCACTGAAAAACTATTAGATGTTTGGCCGGATGTGAGTGTGTTGAAGGCGGTGCCGTTGGAGTTGATCGTGCGAGTGCCGAAGGTGCCGTTGCGGTAGGCGACGGCGGCTCCCCAACTGGTGGCCTTATAGCCGATTTGGACCATGGTGTTGAGGCTGCCATCGCTGTCGAAAATCCCTTCATTGGAGATTTCACCGTCTTGGGCGATGAAGTTCAGTGAGGCGTTCCAGAAGCCCTGCCCCTTTGGCACTGGCTGCTTCCACACGGCCCCAAATCCCTGGCCTGTTGCCTTGTTGTAAACCCCTGGTGTGCCAGCCACGGAGAAGTAGTCGAGTAGCTGGGAGCGGTAAGCGCTGGGGATAAAGGCGAGGATTTCGGTGTTGCGCACCAAGGCGCCGGCGGTGAGGGTGAATGACTTGCCGACCGGGAACTGGTAATAGAGGCGATCGATCGATACGGTATCGATACCACCAGCGCCGGATGCTCCTGCATTGGTGCTGGAGGCCTTATCCAGTTTGAACAGACTATCCCCTGCATTGAAGGGGCTAAAGGCTGTGAAATTCCCCGCGCGCAGGCGGGTTTTGAGCAGGTCTTTACCGGTGAAGCTGGTGTCAAGATTCAGGCGCACGTCGTAATTGAAGGTGGTGCGGTCCTGCTTACCAACAGCCACAGGAGGAGTTCCCACCCTGGTGTCCGAGTTGTAATCGGGCACGCCACCCAAGATGAAGTTCACCTCACCTTTGAGCTTTGTGGTGGTGGAAAACTGCTGGGCTTCTAGTACGCCTACCTTTTTTTCGAGGCCATCGACGCGGCCCCTCAGCACAGCCAGTTCCTTCTTGAATTCATCCATCAACCTCTGCAGCTCATCGGTCACTTCGGTGACGCGATCGAGGCAGGCATTGAGCAGGGCCGCTGCTTCGAAGCGGGTCATGGCCTGGCCACCTTTGTAGGTGCCATTGGGATAGCCGGCTACGCAGCCGTACTTTTCTACCAAATTGCTTAGTGCTTGGTAGGCCCAGTCGGTAGGCCTTACGTCAGAAAACTGGTTAACGCTGGTGACCTGATTTTGAGAGCGCCAGGCCTTGAGCTCGTCGATTTCCTGCTGCTCCATGTAGTCGTTGATGGCGGCACTGCCGTTCAACGAAGACAGCTCATTGGCGGTTGCGCCTAGAGGGGCCAGCAGGCCCGTGCCGGCCACGGCCAGCAGCAGCTGTTGGAAGAATTTCATCGGGGGTCTCACACCGCGGTTGATGGATTCGCGGGGTCGAAAAGAAGCCCCTGGGGCCCATCAGCACAAGCTGCCTGGACTGAAGTTAAGGTTTCATTAAGTGCGATCATCTGCTGTGTTGCTTGCTACCAGCTCACTGCTCAGCGCTCACAGCTCAATCCACGTCGTGGGCGAAGCGGCGATAAAGAAAATCGAGGGCGTGGTTGCGCAGCTGGCCGTAGCGGGGGTCGTCCTGGATAGCTTCGTAGCGTCGCGGCCGCTCAAAGGGCACCTCGAGGATTTCGCCGATGCCGGCGGCAGGGCCGTTGGTCATCATCACGACCCGGTCGGCCAGAAACAGGGCCTCGTCGATGTCGTGGGTGATCATCAGCACGGTGGGTTTCTGCTCGCGCCAGATCGCCAGCAGCTCTTCTTGAAGTTCCTCCTTGGTGATCGCATCGAGGGCGCCGAAGGGTTCATCGAGCACCAGCACCGCCGGTGACACGGCCAAGGCGCGGGCGATCGCCACCCGCTGGCGCATGCCCCCCGAAATCTGCCCAGGGCGTTTGGCGCGCGCGTCCATCAGGCCCACCATCTCCAAGTGGTGAGTCACAACCTCGCGCCGGCTGCCGGCAGCTAGTTCGGGCCGGGCCGCTTTGACGGCCATCTCCACGTTTTGCCACACCGTGAGCCAGGGCAGCAGGGAGTAGTTCTGAAACACCACCATCCGGTCGGGGCCGGGCCCAGCGATCGGCTTGCCGTGCAGGGTCACAGAACCGTGGCTGGGCTGCAAAAAGCCAGACACCATGTTGAGCAGGGTGCTTTTGCCGCAGCCGGAGTGGCCGATCACGCAAAGGAATTCCCCCTGCCGCACCTGGAGATTGATGTCACGCAGGGCCTCAAATGGCCCGCGCCGAGTTTGGAACACCTGGCCCACGCCCCGAAACTCGAGGAAGGCAGTTGTAGAAGAGGTATCGGCGGTCATCGCGAGGTGGCGGCGAGTTGCTTGAGCCGGCGCTGCTCCTGCAGGAAGTGGATCAGCTCGGCGCGTAGGTGGTAGTAGTCGGGGTGGTCCATCACCGTGAGTCGGTCCCGGGGGCGCGGTATGGGCACGTTCAGGATGTGGCCGATGCCGGCTGCTGGTCCGTTGCTCAGGCACACGACCCGATCTGAGAGCAGCAGGGCTTCGTCAACGTCGTGGGTGACCATCACGGCGGTAAGCCCTGATTCCTGACAGATCTGCATCAGCTGCTGCTGCAAATTGCCGCGAGTGAGGGCGTCGAGGGCGCCAAAGGGTTCATCAAGCAGTAGCAGCTTGGGCCGGATGGCCAGGGCCCGAGCAATTGCCACCCGCTGCTTCATGCCGCCAGAGAGCTCGGCTGGAAATTTGCTGGCGGCGGCGCTGAGATTCACCGTTTGGATGTTGCGCTCAACGATTTCGCGCCGCTCCTGGCTGCTTTTACCGGGGTAGACGGTGTTTACGGCAAGGGCGATGTTCTGGCGCACCGTGAGCCAGGGCAACAGCGAATAGTTCTGAAACACCACCATGCGATCAGGGCCTGGAACGGTCACCTGACGGCCATTCATCAAGATGCCGCCCTCGCTGGCCTGGTCGAGCCCGGCCAGCAGGTTGAGCAGGGTGCTTTTGCCGCAGCCGGAGTGGCCAATCAGCGATACAAACTCGCCGGCCGCGATATCGAGATTGATGCCCTGCAGAGCTACGTAGCTTCCGCCGTCATCCAGGGGAAATACCTGGGTTACGGCGTCGACGCTGATCAGTCCACCTGGAGTGGTCATATCAGGCGGCTCCCTTGCTCACCTTGCGACCCACCCAGGCCACTAGGCGATCCAGCAGCAGGCCCACCACGCCCACATAAATGATCGCCAGGATTATTTGGCTGGAGCTGGCATCGCCGCCGGCGTTGTAGGCATCCCAGATGAAGTAGCCGATGCCGCCGTCGGCTTTCAGCATCTCTGCGGCCACGATTGCTAGCCAGGCCAAGCCCACGGCGATGCGCAGGCCGGTGAACACGTAGGGCACCGTGGCTGGAATCACGATGTTGCTGATGTAGGCCCGCTTGCTGAGTCGCAGCACCCGGGCCACGTTGGTGTAGTCCTGGGGAATCTCCTGGATGCCCACCGCCGTATTGATAATGATCGGCCAGATCGCCGTGATGAAGATCACAAATACCGCCGAGGTATTGGCGTCCTGGAACACCATCAGCGAAATCGGAAACCAAGCCAGCGGTGGCACGGTGCGCAGCACCTGCACCACCGGATCAAAACCTTTGCCGGCGAAGCGATTTAGGCCGAGCAGGCCGCCGACCGCGACTCCTACTACTGCAGCCAGGCCGTAGCCCACCGCCACTCGTTGCAACGAGATCAGGATCTGCCAGCCCAGGCCCTTGCTGGTGCCACCGTCATCGAAAAACGGCTGGCTGATGTAGGGATCCCAGGTATCAACCAGCACGTTGATCGGGCCGGGCAGTCGCGCAGCGCCAAGGGCGCCCGAAAGCAACTGCCAAACCAGCAGAAAGGCACCGATGCAGAGTAGGTAGGGCAGGATCTGCGGCAGTGCCGGCAGCAGCCGAGGCCGGCGGGAGCGCCGGCCCGGGGAAGCGGTGGGGGTCACGGATGGCGGGAGTAGGAACGGGGAAGTTGCTGGGCCTTGGAGCTCACTTCATCGCCTTGATTGCTAGGGCGTTTAGGTAGGCCTTGGGATTTTCCGGGTCGAACACCACACCGTCGAAGAAGGTTTCCTTGCCGCGCGAATCGCTGCCGGGAATGGCCTTTTCTTGGCCGATAGCGGTGGCAGCCTCCTTCCAGAGATCAGCCCGGTTTACCTTATTTACCAAGGCATCGATATCGGTGTCCGAGGGTAGGTAGCCCCAGCGCATATCTTCGGTAACGAACCACTGGTCGTGGCTCTTGAAGGGGAAGGAGGCGTTTTCGCTCCAGAAGCGCATTCTCAGAGGGCTGTTTTTAACAACGCGGCCATCGCCGTAGTCGATGTCGCCGGCCAGACGGGGTTTGATGTCGGCCACGCTGGCTTTGAAGTATTTGTCCTTTGCTGTGATTTCACAGAGCTCATCCAGGTTTGCTGGGTCTTCACACCAGATCTGGGCTTCCTGAACAGCCATCAGCAGGGCTTTGGCGGCCTTGGGATTTTGATCAACCCAGTCGGCGCGCATCGAGAAGGCCTTCTCGGGGTGGTTTTTCCAGAGTTCGCCGGTGACGGCGGCTGTGTAGCCCAGCTTCTTATTGACCAGGCGCTGGTTCCAGGGTTCACCAACGCAGAAGGTGTCCATGGTGCCGGTCTGCATGTTTGCCACCATCTGGGGGGGTGGCACCACTACCAGGTCGGCATCCTTATTGGGATCGATGCCATTGGCGGAGAGCCAGTAACGCATCCATAGGTCGTGGGTGCCGCCGGGGAAGGTAACGGCCGCTTTGAACTTCTTGCCCTTACTCATGGCTTGTTGCGTGGCTTTTGCCAAGCCCGCCTTGTTGTCGATGCTGAGCTTGTTGTCCAGGTAGTCCTTAGACACCGACACGGCCTGGCCCTGCAAGTTGAGCCGCGCCAAGGTGTACATCGGCAGGGGCTGCTTGGTCTTGGTGATCGTGCCGGCAGTTAGTAGCAGCGGCATTGGCGAAAGGATGTGGGCGCCATCAATGCCGCCGCGGCTGCTGCCCAGCTCCAGGTTGTCGCGGGTGGCGGCCCAAGAGGTCTGCTTCACCACCTTCACCTCGGGCATGCCGTGCTTGGCGAAGAAACCCTTCTCCAGGGCGATGATCAGGGGCGCAGCGTCAGTTAGGGCGATGAAGCCCAAGGTGGCAGCTTTCAGCTCCGGGGCAGCGGCGCCGCTGGCCGCACTACTTGCCTGACTGTCAGATTTTTTGCTGGGGCTGCCACAGGCAGCTAGCCAGATGGCTCCAGCAGCCGAACCGGCGGCGGTGATCAGAAACTTGCGGCGCGAAAGGTTGGACATCGCTTGATTTGGGATAGGCCGGAGTGGCGGCAAATGCACTCCGGACGGGCTCCACAAAAAAGCGCACCGAACCGGTCAAAAAATTAAGCCGGCGCTCAAGCTGACCGACTTACTTACATCACCATGGCTGGGCCGCAGTTGAGCGTTGCAATTGCTACCGATTGCCGCTTTAGCCGTGATCGGCCAGGTTTTGCCGTAGGCGCTCGCCGCATTGGGAGGCCAGCAGAGCCCGCGCCTGATCCAGGGCGTCAGCAAGATTTTCGAATCGATCGGCCAGCCAGAGGTAGGCCCCCAAATTCCAGAGCAGCGGCATAGCCAGGGGGCCTTCACCACCCAAGGCGGCTAGCGCCTGCTGTTGCCAGGTTTCCAGGCTTTCCCAGGCGATTTCATCGCCGTGCAGGCCATGGTCCCGGGGGTGCACAAGCAGCCGCTCCAGCGAGCCGTCGCGGACCCGGGCGGTGATGCCAGCCCGGCTGGTGGGCAGGTCGGTTGATCCCTCCAGGCCCTTCACCGTGAGCACCTCGGTTTCACCGGCGGTGGCTAGGGCCTCCCAGGCCCGTTTTTCGGTGGGGGGATGGACGAAGCCACTCACTAATAGATGGTCGCCGCAGTGGGGGGTCCAAAGCAGTTCCAGGCTGGCCACGGGGGGGCGCTTGCCAATTTCATCGCGCACCGGCAGCAACCTTTGCGCCGCTGGGAAGTGGTCGGGCTGGTGGGTGAGGGCCAGGTGGTGCGTGCTCAACCGTTGCTGCAGAGCAGCGAGGCTGAGCCCTCGCCATTCAATGCCGAGGGCGGCGAACAGCTCAGCCAGGGTGACGCCGTACTTAACCGGCATCGGGTCGCCGCCGTGCAGCACCACCGGGATCTCGGCGCTGGCCAGCACTAGGGCTAGCAGGGGCAGCAGGGGGGCGGTGCGGCTGCGGCCGTCGTAGGGCACGCCGAAACAAATGGCCTGGCGGCCAGGGGTCTGCAGCTTTGGGCCGTGGCTGCGGTAGCTGTCGAGCATGCCGGTCAATTCGATCGGCAGCGGCCGGCGAATGCGGTGGGCGATCAGGAAGGCTCCCAGCTGCGCATCGCTTGCCTGGCCCTGGAGCATCAGGTCCATGGCGTCGCGGGCTTCATCGCGGCTGAGGCCCGTGCTGGTGTGCTCGCCACTGCCCACCTTGGCAATAAGTTCGCGAAAGCGGGCCCGCTCGGGGCCGAGGCCATTGAGGCGCTGCAGGCGTCTAAGCCCCGCATCTGCCGCCGGTGCTGCGGGTGGTAGCGATTGCGACACGGAAAGCGACCCGCACTGCGGACAATTTCAATTGTCTCCCCCTGAGGAGCTTTTCAAGGTTCAAGGTTGGCGCCGCCGTTATGAGCGCCCCCTTTTCCACCATCCCTGTTTCCTGGCGGCGTAACTCTCATCGGCGCTTGCTCTGGCCCCCTCGCAGCTATTTGGCGGCAGGGCGTGCATGCCGAGGTTGTTCCGTATTACGAGAGTCCGCCCGATGACGAGCCCCATCATTTCGACGGCCAGCCAGCCGCCGCTCAGCAAAATCGAGCAGGCCAAGGCCGAGCTCTGCGGCCTCGAGCTGGCTCCTCGCTTAGAGCAACTCGGCCGCGAAGGATGGGAGGCGTTAGATGAGGCCACGCTCACGATCCGGCTCAAGTGGCTGGGGATCTTTTTCCGTCCGGTGACGCCCGGACGCTTCATGGTGCGGTTGCGCTTACCCAACGGCGTGATCAGCGCTGAGCAACTGGAGTTGCTGGCTGAGACGATCGATCGTTGTGGCGATCACGGCAGTGCCGATATCACCACCCGCCAAAACTTGCAGCTGCGGGGCCTGCTGCTGGAGGACATGGCGCCGCTGATGGTGGCGCTGGAGACCGTGGGGCTCACCAGCCGGCAGTCGGGTCACGACAACCCTCGCAACATCACCGGCAACCCGCTGGCGGGCATTGACCCAGAGGAGATAGTCGACACCCGGCCCCTGGTGCTGGCGATCCAGGCGCGGCTGCTGGGCCCCGCTGGCCCCCGCAACTTGCCGCGCAAGTTCAATGTGGCCGTGGGTGGCGCTCCAGATAGCTTCCTGCTGCACAACGACCTGGCCTTCCTGCCGGCTGAGCACAACGGTGAGCTTGGCTTCACGGTGCTGGTGGGGGGCTTCTTCTCAGCCCAGCGCAACGAGTTGGCGATCCCCCTGGGCCTGTGGCTGCGGGCTGAGCAGCTGGCCGATTTCACCCTGGCCCTGCTGTGCCATTTCGAGCGCCACGGCAACCGCCAGCAGCGCAACAAAAGCCGGCTGATGTATCTGATCGACCAGCTAGGGATCGCTGCCTACCGAGCTGAGCTGGTTGAAGCCTTCGCCGAACCCGTGCTCCCCCACGATGGTTCCCACCTGGTAAACCGGGCCCCCCGCTCGGCCCTGGGCGTGCATGCCCAGAAGCAGGAGGGGCTCCACTGGGTGGGGTTGCACGTGCCCATGGGCCGACTGGACGCGGCGGCAATGCAGGAGCTTGCCGGTTTGGCACGCACCTATGGCAGTGGCGAGCTGCGCTTTACCGAGGCCCAGAACGCCTTGATCGTTGATGTGCCCGGCGATCGCCTTGAGGCCCTGCTGGCCGAACCCCTGCTGCAGCGCTTCCGCCCTGACCCTTCGACCCTGCAGGCGGAGGCGGTGAGCTGCACCGGCAGCGCCTACTGCAGCTTCGCCCTGATCCCCACCAAGGGCGCGGCCCAGCAGGTGCTCGAAGAGCTGGAGCGGCGCATCGAGTTGCCTGAGGCGGTGCGAATGCACTGGACCGGCTGCCCCAATGCCTGCGGCCAGCCCTACATGGGTCAGATCGGTCTGATGGGGGCGAAGGCCCGTAAGGATGGTCAGATGGTGGAGGCGGCCAAGATCTATCTCGGCGGCTCCATGGGCGCCGAGCCCAAGCTGGCCGAGCTGCATGAAAAAGGCGTACCCCTCAGTGATCTTGCCGATGTGCTGGAGCAGCTGCTGCTGGAGCAATTTGGAGCCCGGCGCCGCGAGCCGGCGGGTTCCTGAGCGCGGAGGGCGGCTTTGAGATCTGCCCTGCCCCAGCTGCCGTCCAGCGGCTCTCCGGAACGCTGGGGCTGGCTGCAACAGCTGCGCAGCCAGCCCGAGCTGGATCCTGAACCCTGGCTGCTGGCGCTGGAAAACGGCAGCCTCAGCGCCGACCAGGACCTGCTTGCCGTGCTGGCGGAGCGGCTGGATCCTCCGGCTCAGCGGCGTTTGCTGCGTTGGTGGCGCCAGCAGCCCGATCCCGATCCCGGCCTGCCCAGCCAGGTGCTGCGCCACCGCGATGGGGCCAGTGCCGCCTGGCTGCTGGAGCAGTTGGCCCCCGGTCCGGCGGCCCTTGGCTTGGCCTTACCTCAAGCCGTGGCGGCAGCGCTGCTGCCACTGCTGGGCCACCAGCGCCAGGCGCCAGCCTGGCCCGTGCTGCTGCGCTGGTTGCAGGCTCCGATCGCCACCCCATTGCGGCTCGCCGCCCTGGAAGGGGTGGCCCGTGGTTTGTCGGTGTGGCCCAGGCCCCAGCTGGTGGCTGCCCTCACCGCCCTGGCCGGGGACCTCGACCCCCAGCTGGCCGCCCCGGCGGTGGATCTGCTG
>CAZKER010000254.1:0-5340 GCA_964551845.1 uncultured Cyanobium sp. | reverse complement strand
ACTGCCCTGGCTTCGGCCACTTTCCCAGGCTTCGGCCACCCCATCCAGGCTTCGGCCACCGACCCCTTGCATTTTGCCGGGTCTCTTCAGTCGTGATATTTGGCCGACCCAGTCGTCGACTTTCGCTCCCGACTTTTCGCTTCCGACTTCCACTTTTTCAGAGGTTTCCTTCCCGCTTTCGTCGTCTTGCACCAGCTACTACGGCTGATCCCGTCGCTGCTGGAATGATTTTTTGCCCTTTGCTGGCAGGAGTTATTTGACGGTGATCTAGGTGATGTGTTCCCGACCAGCTGTTTTGTTGTTTCGTTTTCGTTACCTATGAGCCCTGCTGCTGCCCAGCCGAAAGCAACCCCGGAAATCTTGATGGTGGCCACGGCTTCCGGTGAGGAGGTGCAGGTCAAACCGATGAAGACTGCACCTAAGGCAACGGCTGCTCCCAAAGCCAAGGCTGCTCCTAAAGCCAAGGCTGCGCCAAAAGCCAAGGCTGCTCCCAAGGCCAAGGCTGCTCCCAAGTCAAAGCCGGCTGCAACCAAATCCTCAGCCCCTAAAGCCCCCGCGGCCAAAGCCAAGACCGAGGCTCCCATTGATACCGCCGCGCTAGACGATGGCGACGATCTCGACCTAGGCGGCAGCTCTGCCGAGAAGGATGAGAAGGCAGCCAAAGCGCTCGCCAGTATCAAGGTGGGTCCTAAGGGTGTTTACACCGAAGACTCGATCCGGGTTTACCTCCAGGAGATCGGCCGTATCCGCCTGCTTCGGCCTGATGAGGAGATCGAGCTGGCCCGCAAGATCGCCGATCTGCTCCAGCTCGAGGAGATCGCAGCTCAGTTTGAGTCCGACCACGGCCGCCAGCCCGACAACAAGGAATGGGCTGCCTTGGTGGAAATGCCCTCCATCAAGTTCCGCCGGCGCCTGATGCTTGGCCGCCGCGCCAAGGAAAAGATGGTGCAGTCAAACCTGCGCCTGGTGGTTTCGATCGCCAAAAAATACATGAATCGGGGCCTGAGCTTCCAAGACCTGATTCAGGAAGGCTCCTTGGGTCTGATTCGTGCCGCTGAGAAGTTCGACCACGAGAAGGGCTACAAGTTTTCCACCTATGCCACTTGGTGGATTCGTCAGGCGATCACCCGCGCCATAGCCGATCAGTCGCGCACCATCCGCCTACCGGTGCACCTCTACGAAACTATCTCTCGGATCAAAAAGACAACCAAAACCCTCTCCCAGGAATTTGGCCGCAAGCCCACCGAGGAGGAGATCGCTGAGTCGATGGAGATGACCATCGAGAAGCTGCGCTTCATCGCCAAGAGTGCCCAGCTGCCGATCTCCCTGGAAACGCCGATTGGCAAGGAGGAGGATTCGCGCCTCGGCGACTTCATCGAGGCCGATATCGAAAACCCTGAGCAGGACGTGGCCAAGAACTTGCTGCGGGAAGACCTGGAAGGGGTGCTGGCCACCCTCAGTCCCAGGGAGCGCGACGTGCTGAGGTTGCGCTACGGCCTTGACGATGGCCGCATGAAGACCCTCGAGGAAATCGGCCAGATCTTTGATGTGACCCGGGAGCGTATTCGTCAGATCGAGGCCAAGGCTCTGCGCAAGCTGCGCCATCCCAACCGCAACGGCGTGCTGAAGGAGTACATCAAGTGAGTCAAGGCCTGGCGTCCCTACGGGGGCTGCGCAGCGCGCCGCTGCTCGAGCCCTCAGCTTGTGCAAAGTTGCGGGCTGAGCTTCTGCCGCTGCTTACTCGTTGTGAATGGTTCACGGCTGGGGTAATGGCCCCTTCGGCGGCAGCGGCGGTGGCCTGTTTGCGTCAGGTTGAGGCGGCGCTGGGCTGGCCGCATTTGGAGCTAGATCCTGCTGGCGAAGCCCTCGATGCGATCGAGGGGCCGGTTTTTCTCAAGGCCAACCAGAACAGTGGTCGTTTTCTGGTGCGCCGCGAAACCGGTTTGGGGGAGGGCCTGTTGATCAGCGGCCACAATTCGGCCGATGCCGCTGTGGAGGACACCTGGGGACCGTTGCCCCTTGATTTCTTCGGCCCTTAATCTGAAAGGCTGTGATCTGCCCCTGATGGCCAACCCCCTGCGCATCGCTTCCCGCCGCAGCCAACTGGCAATGGTGCAAACCAACTGGGTCCGCGATGAACTGGCTAAGGCCCACAACGGCCTTGAGATCACGATCGAAGCTATGGCCACCCAGGGAGACAAGATCCTCGATGTGGCGCTTGCCAAGATCGGAGACAAGGGGCTGTTTACTAAGGAATTAGAGGCTCAAATGCTCGTCGGCCAGGCCGACATTGCCGTCCACAGCCTCAAGGACCTGCCCACCAACCTGCCCGAGGGGCTGATGCTGGGGTGCATCACGGAGCGGGAAGATCCTGCCGATGCCTTGGTGGTGCATGAGCAGCACCGGGATAAGAGCTTGGCAACCCTGCCCGCCGGCGCCGTGGTGGGTACGAGCTCCCTGCGTCGATTGGCCCAGTTGCGCCACCATTTCCCCCACCTCACCTTCAAGGATGTGCGGGGAAACGTGATCACTCGCTTGGAGAAGCTTGATTCGGGTGAGTACGACTGCCTGATCCTGGCGGCGGCCGGTCTGGGACGCCTGGGCCTGGGGGATCGCATCCATGAACTGATCGATCCCTCCATTTCCCTCCACGCCGTCGGCCAGGGTGCACTTGGTATCGAATGTCGAGAGGGCGATCCTGCAGTGCTGGACCAGATCAAGGTGCTGGAGCACCTGCCCACTGCCCGCCGCTGCCTGGCTGAGCGGGCCTTTTTGCGCGAGTTGGAAGGGGGTTGCCAGGTGCCGATTGGCGTTAACACCTGCTTCGAAGGAGAAGATCTTGTGTTGACGGGCATGGTGGCAAGCATCGATGGCCTGCGCCTGATTCGTGACCAGGCTCGCGGTCCCCAGTCCGATCCCGAGGCCATCGGTATCGCCTTGGCCCATGCATTGAAGGCCCAGGGTGCAGGCGAGATCCTGGAGGAGATTTTTGCAACTGTCCGGCCCGAAGCCTGAACCAGCCCCAGCGGCCGCCAGCCCTGCTGAAGCCGAGGCTCGAGCCCTTCCATATCAATGGAACCTCCTGGCCTGGGCCGCCCTGATTGGGGCGCTCACTGGGCTTGCGGTGGTGGCCTTCCACGAATTGCTGGGCTTCATCAACAACGGCCTTTTTGGACCGTTTGTGGAAGGGCTGCTTACGGTTGGCCGCAGCCAGCCGCCCGAGCTTCCCCCCGAGCTGCCGATGACGGTGGCTCCTGATACGGGCACACCGCTGCGAGCCCTGCTCCAGGTGGGCCTCGGAGCCCTTGGTTTCCTGCCGCCGCCACCGGAAATTCCTGAGCCGCTGCCCCTGCCGGTTTCTTCATTGCCCGACTGGCTCAGCCTCTGGCCTGTGGTGGTAGTGCCAACCCTTGGGGGCTGGGCTGTTGGGCTTTTGCGCCGCTATGGCGGTGATTTGGGCCCAGGCCTACCCAGCCTGATGGCGATGGCTGATGGCGCAGTCAGCGCCAGGCCGCGGCTGCCTTTGCTGCGCTTGTTGGGGGCCTCCCTCAGCCTGGGCAGTGGGGCATCACTCGGGCCGGAGGGGCCCAGCGTGGAGAGTGGCGGAAACATTGGCCTGTGGGTGGCCCTGCGTGGCGGGCTATCGCCCCAGAGCCAGAAAGCTCTGGTGGCCGCCGGTGTGGCCGCAGGCCTGGCGGCGGGGTTCAAGGCCCCGATCGCAGGGGTGTTTTTTGCCATTGAAGGCAGTTTTAGTGCCGTTCAGGGGCGTCCCAACTTGCGGGCGGTGCTGGTGGCGGCGGTGGCTTCCTCGCTGGTCACCCAACTGTTGCTCGGTGATACGCCGATCCTGCGGTTGCCCGCCTACGAGGTGCGCTCGCCGCTGGAGTTGCCCCTCTATTTGGGGTTGGGCCTGGTGGCCAGCTTGATGTCCTGGGCCTTGGTAAGCCTGTTGGCCGTGGGCCGCAGCGAGCGGCTGCAGGCTTGGCTGGGTCAGTTGCCGCCTGGCCTGCCCACCGCCTTGGGTGGAGCTTGCGTGGGGGTGATGGCTCTGGGATTCCCTCAGGTGCTGGGTGTCGGCTACGACACGATTGAGGCTCTGCTTGGCAGTGAAGGTGGCGTGCCCCTGCTCACCTTGCTGGTATTGCTTGGCGTCAAACTTTTGGCCACTGGTATTAGTAATGCCACTGGCTTTGTAGGTGGTGGCTTCGCGCCAGCACTATTCCTTGGCGCCGTGCTCGGTAACTGCTACGGCCAGCTGCTTGGTGACAGTGGCTTGCATCTGCCGGTGGCTGAACCACCCGCCTACGCCATGGTGGGCATGGCTGCCGTGCTGGCAGGTAGTGCTCGGGCACCACTGACGGCCCTATTGCTGCTGTTTGAGCTAACCCGCGATATCCGTATCGTGCTGCCGCTGATGGCCGCCGCTGGTCTCAGTGCTGCCTTAGTAGAACGCTGGCAGGGTCTGGCCGATCCTGGCCTGCTTGGTCCTGATCCCCAGGAGGAGCATCGCCGCCGCCAGTTGGCCGCTCTGCCGGTGGCTGAGGCCTTTGAGCCTGAGGCGCCCCTGGTATTGGCGTCCGACCTGCCAGCCCAACAGGCCCTGCTCCAGCTGGTGGAAGCGCATGGCCACTGCCTAGTGGTGGCTGATGGGGCCTGGGTGGTGGGGTTGGTTACCTTGGCGGATCTGCAGCGCGCCCTCAGTGCCGAGCGGGACTTCAGCGACAGCGGTGCTGAACTGACACCTTCCTTGCTGGCCTGTCGCCGCAGTGATCTTGTGTGGCTACCTATGTCTGCCCAGCTCGCCCAGCTGGAAGACCAGCTCCGGCCTAATGGCTTACGCCAACTGCCAGTATTTGATGTGCCGGCTGCGGCGGCTGCAACATTGCCCCATGGCCTGCCCAACCCTGGGCTGCCGTTGACATCACTGCGGGGCTTGGCCAGCCGCGATGGCATGGCCCGAGCCTTGGCCCGCCAGAGTATGGGCCGCCGGATCGACTGCACTCAGTCTGGCCAGGATCCGCTCCAGATCAAGGGCTGAAAGTTCACCATCGCTGGCCCACTTCAAGGTGGTGCTGGTTTGTGGTTCGGCGTGGTGCTGGGAGTGGGATACCGGTGACATGAACGCAGTCAAAAGAAGCCAGAAGCTCATTTATGGCTTCATAAAATACGCCTGAAACCCCAGCTCCAAGCTAAAGATGCAGTGATCTCCAGAATGTTTTCCGACAATCTGGCGGGTCAGCGCTGCACGATCACCGGCGTACCGACCTCAACCTGATCAAACAACGCGCGCACATGCTCGTGAAGCATGCGCACGCAACCGTTGGTCACCGCGGCGCGGGG
>CAZKER010000253.1:0-2894 GCA_964551845.1 uncultured Cyanobium sp. | reverse complement strand
CCTTTTCCGTCCATGCTGATCTGTATGCCATGCTTTTGCAAGAGGCCCACAAAGTCTTTGTCGGTGAATTGACTGCCCTGGTCGGTATTGAAGATCTCCGGGCGACCGTGCTCGCGGATCGCAGCCTCGACGGCCTCGATACAGAAATCCACCGTCATGCTGTTGGAGACCCGCCAGGCCAGGAGTCGTCGGGTCGCCCTGTCAATGATCACCCTAATGAGGCCACCCATAGCCGGGTTAATGGAGCCAGTGAAAATCGGATAAATCGGTCACTTTTACAGTGCGTTTTTTAGGGTCTTTCGGACTGCTTCAAACGGTGTGTTTTTCACCTCCTTTGTTGTGCGTTTCGATGGCGTTTTTGACGGGCACTGCCCGGCCGGTTTTGGTTACCGGCCGGGCGGTGCGGTAGCTCTTGCCTTCCAGCAGCAGCGTGTAGGCCCCATGGCGCAGCCGATCGACGGTGGCGCCGCCCAGGATGCGGTTGGGGAAGGCCTCGGTCCATTCGGGCACGTCAAGGTTGGAGGTGACGATTGTGCTCTTGCGCTCGTAGCGCTCGGCGATCACCTCGTGGAACTCTTCGTCCTGGACGGCCTTCAGAGGCTTGAGCCCGAAGTCGTCGATGATCAGCAGATCCACCGCGCAGAGGCGGGCGAACTGGCGCTCGTAAGTGCCCGTGGCACGGGCGGCGGTCAGCTGGGTGAGCATGCGGCTCTGGGTGGTGAAGAGCACCTCGAAGCCCTCCCGGACGGCGCAGTGGCCCAGGCCCTGGGCCAGGTGGCTCTTGCCCGTGCCGCAGGGACCGACGATCAGAACGCAGAGCTTTTCCTGCACGAAGCGGCAGGAGGCCAGCTCCAGCACCAGTTGGCGGCTGATGCCGGGATTGAAGGCAAAATCGAACTCCTCAATGGTCTTGGGGTTGCGGAAGCAGGCCCGGCGCAGGCCCAGGGCCAGCTTCTTCTGGGTGCGGCGGGCGATCTCGTCCTGCAGGATCGTACCCAGAAAGTCCATGTAGCTGAGCTTCTCGCCGATGGCTTGGCGGTTGCGGGTATCCAGCGAGTCCAGGATCCCCGAGAGGCGCAGCTGCTTGAGCATGGGGCTGAGTTCAGGGGAAGGGTTCATATGGCGCACCTCCCCGGTCAGTTGACCATGGCCGGCCGCAGGAAGCGGCCCGCCTGGGTGTAGATGGTCGGCAGCGGCGCCAGGGGCGTCTCGGAAGGCAGCTGGTCCAGCCCCTTTTCCAAAATGGTCTTCACGGAGCGGTAGTGCACGTTGTCGTGCAAGAGCGCCCGGTTGCAGGCGCTCTCCAACCGCGCGGGGCCGTACTTGCGGGCAAGGCCGATCACCCCCTGGGCCGCCCGCAGGTTGTCCAGCACCCGGTCGGCAAACAGGGTGCGGATCAGCTGCTCGCAGCCCGGGCCGATGGTCTCGGCCTGACGCAGGCACCACTGGGGATCGCGCAGCTTGAAGGCCAGGGCCTCGGGCGGCATGTGCTCATCGATGGTGTGGCGCTGGCCCGGTCGGTGCAGCCGGGGATGGATCGCCACCAGCTCCGTGTCGCGGTAGAGCTTGACCGTGCTCTGGGTCGCCTTGAGCCACAGGCTCTGATGAACCAGACGGAACGGGGCCGAGTACTGGCACTTCTCGAACTGCACGTGGCAGTTGCCATGAACCGTCGCCCGGCACCAGGCGGCCAGCTCCACGGGTTGCGCGGGAAGGGGTCTGAGCAGGTGCCGCTCGGCCTCGCAGAAAAGGCTCAGCGGCCTCTGGCGGGTGGTGCCGTGGATCCGGTTACCGGCCACCTCCAGCACCCATTGGCTCAATTGCCGGTTGCCCTCCTCCAGGCAACGGATATCGCGCAAGGGGGAAAAGGAGCCCTTGACGTATTTGACCGCGGACTCGACCTGTCCCTTTTTCTTCGGATCCCGCGGCGGGCAGGGAGAGATCAGAAAACCGTAGCCTAAAGCCAGCTCGGCGTAGGAGCGCTGGACCTCGGGCTCGAAGTAACAGGCGCGCGTGATGGCGCTCTTGAGATTGTCGATGATCAGCCGCGCCGGAACGCCGCCGAAGTGCTCGAAGGCCAGCCGGTGGCACAGCAGCCAGGTGGCGACGCTCTGGTTGGTGACCAGCATGGCGAACATGTGACGGCTGAAGCACAGCGTCATCACAAAGATCCAGGTGCGCACCATCTCGTGGTTCCAGGCGTCGGCATAGCTCGGTCCCCGGCCAAAATCGACCTGGGCGGCCTCGCCCGGCGCGAAGTCCAGCACGCAGCTTGGCTTCTCGCAAGCTTTCTCCAGCGGCTTGAGGAAACGGCGCACGGCCGAGTAGCTGCCCGAGAAACCGCACAACCGTTTGAGGCTCTGATGGATGGTGGTGCCCCGGATCCCCTGCTGATGCCAATTGGCGATCTGCTCGGCAAAAGGGGTCAGCGTGGAAGGGTGGCTCTGGGAGGCGGGGGTCCTGAAAAATACGGCGGCCAGTTCCTCCTCGGCCGGCAGGGCCACCTGGTCCAGCCAGCCTTGCCGCTGGGCGATCTGGCGCACCAGGGCGCATTTGGTCCGGCCCATGATGCCCGCCTGGGCGATGCTGCGATCCGATTGGCCGCTGCGCATACGAAAGATCACTTGTCGGTAGTTGTGCATCTCGAACCTCCGATTGCTCATGACGGCACCTCCCGATGGGTGTTGAAGGGTTCGGGAGATTATATACCGCCGGTTGCTCTTTGGTCCGAGAGACCCTCGGGATGAAACCGCTGCCGGTGGCTCCATTAACCCGGTCACGGGCTGGATCGATTAACCCGATCCGACAGTGGCCTCATTAACCCGATCACGCACTGGCCCGATTAACCCGATCATGGCCTGGCTCCATTAACCCGATCCTGAAATGGCTCTATA
>CAZKER010000252.1:0-18892 GCA_964551845.1 uncultured Cyanobium sp. | reverse complement strand
AGCCACTCCGGCCCGCATAGCAGCGGATCCAGGTTGCGGCAGGTGTGGCCGCTCACCCGGCTAAGCAGCTGGGGGTCGAGGTAGTCGGGGCCCACCTTGAACGGCTGCAAACCCAGCCCCTGCGCCCGGGCCCAGGCCGCTATGCACAGCGACAGCAGTGTCTTGCCGCTGCCGCTACTGGGAGCGGCGATCAGGCAGGCCATTCAGGGGTTGGTTGCTCAGGGCAGCAGTTTGGCGGCGAGGGGGGCGGCTGCCGCCAGCAGGGGGTTGGTGGAATCGTGGCCGCCTGAGAGCAGACGGGCCATCTCCATTTCCTCGCTCTCATTTGGCAGGGGCACCACCTCCTCGGCCAGTTCCATGCTGGCCATGCCACCCGATTCGAGCCGCATGCAGCCGCCCGATTCGGAGCAGAGGATCACGCACAGCGGTGAACCCTGGGTGCTTTGGCAGATCAGTCGCAGCCCCACCATTGCGCCGGGGTGGGTTTTGGGTACACCCACCGGCACTGGCATCTGGCGGAAGCGCACGGTTTGACCGTCGGTGCGCTCGAATTCGGCGCCGATGCCCTCTCCCACCCCGTCGCCATCCACCGGATAGGTAGAGATCAGGTGCCAGCCCATGCGGTCGGCCAGCCAGGCCGCTAGTAGCAAACCCTTCACCGGGTTGGAGCCTTCCACGTCGAGGTCGAGCTGCACCACGTGGTTGAGGGCATCGCGCCGCGAGGGTGGATCAAACACCATCGCTAGTGATTCGCGCCAGCTGCGCAGCCGCAGCCAGTTGAGGTCGTTGATCGGCTGGCCTGCCGTGATCCGGTCCACCAGCAGGTCGAGGCAGCGGCGTGGATCCCCTAGCGATGAATCCACCACCAAGCGCCGGGAGCCGGTGGCTAGGGCCGCCATTACCTCGGGTGCCTCATCGAGACTGCTGTTCCACCACACCCAGCAGGGCAGGTCGGGGGCGATCAGGGGCTGCACTAGCTCGAGGTTTTGGCGCAGGGCGCCAGTGCCGCCCCTGAGCACCACCACGTCGCCGCAGGCGGAGCCGCCAGCTCCCTCCTCCGGTAGGGGGCAGTAGGCGGCCACCAGAGTTTCCAGGGGCTGGCCGCCGTCGAGGGTGGGGGCCAGGGTGATTAGCCGCCGTGGCATGTGCGCACTGATCGCTCCTTCCACAAACTGGCCGCGCAGGTCGTCGGCATGGTGATGGCCTCCCAGCTGACCAAGGGCCCAAGCCAGCTTGGGATCCATCGGTGCCGTGCTTAAGGGCAAGCCGCAGCTCACCGCCGCGGCGCGGGCCGCCTCCAGCACCGTTTCATTCAGCAGGCCGGTGATCGGTCCATCGAGGCGGCCGCAGCGCACCAGCTGCTGCTCCAGCCAGGATCCCTCCCACACCACCAGGGTGAAGGTGGCGGCGCCGGGGGAGCTGCCCAACTCCTCATTCCAGAGGCGCTCCAAATAGCCGGGTACCTGGTCGGGGGGTAAGGCGAGGGGGGCCTGGAGGGTGAGCTGGGTCGACATGGGGGCAGGCTCGAGGAGGGGTCTGGGCGGGAAAAAATCAGGGGCGACGCCAAGCCAGGCCGTCCTCGGCTAGCAGGTTGTCGGCGGCGGCAGGCCCCCAGGTGCGGGCTTCGTAGGGATAGGCCGGCAGCTGGGAAGGGGCGTCTTCGATCAGCTCCAGCAGCGGCGTGTAGAGGCGCCAGGCCGCCTCCACCTCGTCGCTGCGGGTATAGAGGGTGGGATCGCCCAGCATGGCGTCGGCCAGCAGGCGCACGTAGCCCTCGTCGCTGGGTTCGCCGAAGCTGTCGTCGTAGGAGAAGGCCATGTCCACCGGCCGGCTGCGCATGCCGGAGCCTGGGGCCTTCACTTCAAATTTGAACTCAGCGCCTTCATCTGGCTGAATGCGCAGGATCAGTTGGTTGGGGGTGGGGGCGCCGCCGGCGGCATCAAATAGGTGCACCGGAGCCTCGCGGAAGGTGAGCACCACTTCTGAGAGGCGCTTGGGTAGGCGCTTGCCGGTGCGTAGATAGAAGGGCACGCCCTGCCAGCGCCAGTTGTTGATGAACAGCTTCATCGCCACGTAGGTCTCCGTGGTGCTTTCCGGGTTTACCCCCGGCTCATGGCGGTAGCCGGCGATCGGCCTGCTGAGGGAGCCGCCGGGGGCGTACTGGCCCCGTACGCAGCACTTCCAGGGTTCGTCTTCATTGGCTAGGCGCGCCGCCTGCAGCACCTTGGCCTTCTCGTTGCGCATCGACTCGGGGTCGAAGCGGCCCGGCGCCTCCATGGTGGTAAGGGCCAGCATCTGGGTGAGGTGGTTCTGCACCATGTCGCGCAGGGCGCCTGAGCTTTCGTAGTAGCCGGCACGCTCCTCCACCCCCACGGTTTCGGCCGCCGTGATCTGCACGCTGGAGATGTAGTTGCGATTCCAGATCGGCTCGAAAATCGTGTTGGCGAAGCGCATTACCAGGATGTTCTGGACCGTCTCCTTGCCTAGGTAGTGATCGATCCGGAAGATCTGGCTTTCCTGGGCGCTGGCCTGCACCACCCGGTTGAGTTCCTGGGCGCTGCCGTAGTCGCGGCCGAAAGGCTTCTCGATCACCACCCGGCTGCGGCTCGGGTCGCTCAGCAGACCTGCGGCGGCCAGGGAGCGGCAGCCACTGCCGTAGAAGTTGGGGGATACGGAGAGGTAGAAGGTGCGGTTGCCGCGGGTCGCCCGCAGCCGGTCGATGCCTTCGAGCCGCTGACCCAGCCGCACCACCGCGGGGGGATCCTCCAGATCCACCGGCTCGTAGAACAGCCCGGCGGCAAATTGTTCCCAGGCCACTCGGTGCTCGGCCACCTCTGTGGCCATGGCCTCCGCCATCTTGCGGCGAAACTCCTCATCGCTCCAAGGGCGGCGGGCGCAGCCCAACACCGCAAATTCGCTGGGCAGGCGGCGCTGGCGAAACAACTCAAACAGCGCCGGCACCAGCTTGCGGTGGGTGAGGTCGCCACTGGCCCCGAAAATAACCAGGCATTGCGGCGGGATGACTCGCTCTTGGCGGAGTCCTACCCGCAGTGGATTGGTGAGCACAGCGCCCATGGATGCCTGACCGGTGCCCATGGTTTAACGGGCCTGGCGCTTTCGCCCACCGCTTGCCCCACTTTGTGATGGTTTTTGTGTGGGATTCGCCAAAAAAAAGCCCGCCTTGGGGGCGGGCAGTGGAATCAGATCTGGTTCGAGCTCAATAGGTCTCGACGTGCCAGCGGTCTGCCTTCTTGAGTTGGGGACGCAGCTCGGCCCAGTTCAGATCCTTGGCAGCGGCTGCAGCGGTCATCGCCTCGTCGATCCCTGGCTCCATGCCCCTCAGGCCGCACATGTAGACGTGGGTCTTGGGGTTTTCGATCCAGGAGAAGATCTCCTCGGCATTCTCGCTGACGCGGTCTTGGATGTACATGCGGCCACCGTTGGCATTCTGCTGCTCGCGGCTGATCGCCTTCGTATAGCGGAAGTTGTCGGGGTACTGCTCCTGATAGTGGTTGAAGTCGGCGTCGTACAGGAGGTTGGGAGTGGTGGGCACACCCATTAACAGCCAGGCCTTGCCGCGGAAATGCCAGCCGTTCTTCTCGCGCTCGGAAGGTTCAAACATCCGGCGCAGGTAGGTGCGCATCGGCGCGATGCCGGTGCCGGTGGCCAGCATGATCACGTTGGCTTCCTCGTCTTCAGGAAGCAGCATCTCCTTGCCCACCGGGCCGGTGATCTTCACCTTGGCGCCGGGCTCGATGTCACAGAGAAAGGTGGAGCAGACGCCGTTGATCGTCTCACCGTCCTTCTCATATTGAAGCTGGCGCACGCACAGCGACACCGTGTTGCCCTCCATGTTGTCGCCGTGGCGGGTGCTGGCGATTGAGTAGAGGCGCAGCTTGTTGGGCTTGCCGTTGGCGTCGGTGCCGTCGGGAATGATGCCGATGCTCTGGCCTTCTACGTAGTGCAGCTGGGGGTCGCCACCGGAGAGGTCGAAGGTGATGTGATTCACCCGACCAATAGCCCCTTCCGCGAGCAGGCTGTAGTTGTCGGTCACCGTGCCGATGAACGGGTCCTTCGGCTTGTAGAGATTGACGGGGACGTCGGCGTGGGACACGGCAGCGGGTTTCGAAGGAGCGGCGTTGGCTTTGGGGGCGGGTGCTGGGCTGGCGCCATCGCCTGCGAGAACGGCGCTAATGCGACCGCCCTGCTGGGCGATCGACTGCATCAGACTTTGGAGTTGGCCGAATGGCACGGTGAAGCGGCGCTCAGCCTGGCGCTGGCGTCCCACTCCGAAGGCTTCCACCACGACGGTGAACATCCGGCTGTCGGACTGGGTGGAGCGACCAGTGGAAACACGCATGCAGTCTCAGTCCCCTCAAAAGCGCGCTGATCATAGGGAACATATCCGCGGCGATTTCCCGTCAGACACCGCTAGGTTTGTGCCCCAGCACACTTCCGCCGTGCGTCCTTGGCGCAGCTCCTCGCCCGATCAGGTCTGCCCAGCCAGCTGGCTGAGCCCAGTTTGCCGTCGAATGCGCCTGCGAATGTGACCAATACCGTCCAAACCTCCGTTTGCAGCCTCAACACCATCCAGCAGGAGATGGAGCGGCTACCCCAGGGCACCAGGCGCCTGGCTGTGCAGTTGCGGCTTCCCCTCGATCCCCGCTGGATCTGGTCCGTGCTGACCGATTACGCCAATCTCAACAGCTTTATTCCCAACCTGGCCTCCTCCCGCCAGCTTTGGCGCAAGGGCAATCGGGTGGGTCTGGAGCAAGTGGGCACCCAGCAGTTCTGTGGGCTGAAGTTCAGCGCCACGGTGGAGCTCGAACTTGAGGAAGATCTGGAGGCGGGCGAGCTGCGCTTCTGCATGTGCCGCGGTGACTTCCGCCGCTTTGAGGGTTGCTGGCAGATCGGGCGCAGCGGAGACACCACCTACCTGCTCTACGAGCTAACCGTGCAGGGGAGGCCCGGCATGCCGATTGGCTTAATCGAGCAGCGTCTGCGCGAAGACCTCGCTAATAACCTGCGGGGAGTTCAGCGAGAGGCTGAGCGCCGCGCTGCCCAATCCTGATATGCCGGCAAATTAAGCCCAAATTTCTGCTGGAAAAGTATTAAAAATGTAGCTTTTAATACTTTTTTGAGCCGCTATTTTTAATGCCCTTTTGGGCAAATGTATTGATTTGCTGTATACCCCCAAGGGGATTCGAACCCCTGTCGCCTCCGTGAAAGGGAGGTGTCCTAGGCCTCTAGACGATGGGGGCGAGGCCACAACGCTGCTGCGCGTTGATGTATTGGAAGCTACGGGGCAGGGGGACCCTTCGTCAAGGCGGGTCTCGCTTCAGGGCCTGTTCTGGGTTGGAGCGGCACGTCGATCAGGGCCCCTCGGCGTCAGAGCGGGTTGGGCCTGGCCGCTCCAGACAGGCACGCTGACGTGGAAGCAAGCCCCCTCGCCGGGCTCCGACACCACCCAAATGCGCCCCCCGTGCACCTCGGCGATGCGGCGGCACACCGACAGGCCCACGCCATAGCCCGAGGTGGTGCCCGAGGTTTGGGGCAGGCGCACCCGGTCCAGAAAAATCCGCTGTTGCTCCGCCTTGGGGATGCCCGGCCCGCTGTCGCAAACGCTCACCTGCACCCACTGGTCGGTGCGGTGCAGCAGGGTCAGGTTCACCCGGCCCTGGTCTGGGGTGAACTTCAAGGCGTTTTCCAGCAGGTTCAGCAATACCTGACGCATGCGGCGCTGGTCGGCAAACACATCAGGCAGGTCGGCAGGGATATCGGTGATCAGCTCCAGATCGCGGCCGATCCAGAGCTTTTCCAGCTCCAGGATCGCTTCTGCGGCCACCTTGCCCAGCGCCAGGCGCTGGGGATTAAACAGGGCCTCCCAGCGGGTTGTACCGACCTCCAGCAAGTCTTTTGAGAGTTCCTGGATGTCGTCGAGGCGGCGGGTGAGTACGTCGCGGAAGCGGGTCTCGTCGATCTGGCCGAGGGTGTGGCTCTGCAGAGCGAGCTTGGCGGCCGTCAGTGGCGTACGCAGTTCATGGGCCACCATCCGCAGCAGTCGCTCCTGCACCCCGAGTCGCTCGATCAGGGTTTCGTTTTCCTGGCGCAACACCAGCAACTGGTCTTCGAGCTGCAGCTCGCGCCGGGTGCGGCTGCCATCGATTTCAGCGGGCCGCAGGCTCATGCCCAGGCTCGTAACGACTTCCGTCTGCTGCCAGCGCGGCAGCCAACTGCGCAGCTTCTGGGTGATCGCATTGCCGGCGATCACCTGTTTGGGCAGGGGGGCCAGTTTCACCAGTGCCGGGGTGGCGACCAACCGGTGCAGCTCCAATAGCTGGGGTTGGCGAGCGGGATCGGTGATCTCCAGGCTCACCGTGAAAGCGCACTCCTCGCTCTTGAGGAACTGGATCAGGTTGCGTAGATCAAGGCTGGCCAGGTGGTAACTGGTGGCGACCAGCAGCAGCTTCAGCTCGGGGCGTTCGGTCGCTCCGTCGCTGGCAACCTGGCTAGCAGTGGTGGGGAGATCGGCATTCACGCGCCTCACCCTATGGGGATTTGGCCACAGCAGCCTGATTTCGCTATGACTGAGGCAATTAATGCTGTGCGCCCTAGGGCCGGGATGTCATGAGCATGCCTTCAAATCCCAGTCCAGTAGTGCCGCGCCCCCGGATTCAGCTCGACAGCAATCTGCGCCGCTGGTTCGCCCGCAACCTTGGTCTGTGGCGCTCGCGCCGGCTTTATTTCTTTGGGGATGGTGAGGCCCTGCGGGTCGACATGATGCTGAGGGTGGAAATCTTCAGTGAGCCGGTGGAGGGCGACGCTGCCTATCGCTTCACCTGGTGGCCGGAGCAGGAGTTCGAATTCTTCGATAAGAAACCCAGCTACGTGCCCACCGGCACCATGGAGGCCTATCTGTGCGGCCATCAGCTAAGGCGCAGCCGTGGCTATCTGGGCGGCGATCCAACCAATAGTCAGATCCGCCAGGTGGACGAGCACGAGATGATTTTTGAATCCCACTATCAAGATTGGGACATTCTTGAGCACATTCGCCTGGTCGACCAGGACCGCTACCGCTCCCGTTCGATCTATTCCTGGAAAAATGGAGCCATGGATGTGGCCGAAACCCACCACGAGATCCGGGTCGAGGAAGCGGGGGCTGCGCTGCCCTGCTGATGCAGCAGCATGCACTCACTTAATTCCCATTCCCGGTGTTCCTAATGCCCCGTAGCTTTCTGGCCCCTCTCCTGGTGCTGCCCCTGCTGCTGGTGCCGGCGGCTGCCCTGGCAGCCCCAGCCACCGAAGCGGAAATGAACCTGTACACCCGGATTGCAGCGGTGAACGTTTGCATTGCCCGGGGGGCGGGGGTGCCCTTCGACAAAGCGGTGGGTATTGCTGGCGAAACCATTGCCCAGCTGATTCAGGGCCAGCACGATGGCGTGATCAGCCAGGTGGGGGCTAAGCCGCTCAGCCTCGACGACCTGCGCAAGGGATCGATCAATTCGGCCGTGCTCGGTGCCGCTGAGATCTGCCCCAAAGAGGTGCCGGCTGACGTTATGGCCAAGGTGCAGGACGCCATTAAGCAATCGCCTGATGCCAAGCCAGTTGTGAAGCCAGCCACCACCAAACCCCCAACCACCAAGTAACCACAAATGCCCCTTGTGCGCCTCGCCGATTACCGTCCGGCGCCCTATTTGCTTGAGCGCACCGATCTGACGGTGCAGCTCCACTCCAGCCACACCGAGGTAGTGGCCCAGCTGGCCTTCTTGCCCAACCCGCTGGCCCAGCCGGGGCCCCTGGTGCTGCAGGGCGTCGACTTGGAGCTGCTGGAATTGCATCTTGATGGCGAGCCCCTGCCGGCCTCGGCCTTCCAACTCAGCTCCGACCAGCTGGTGATTCCCCAGGCCCCTGCTGGAGCTTTTCAGCTGCAAAGCCGGGTGCGTCTCCACCCGGAAGCCAACAGCACCCTTGAGGGGCTGTATGTAAGTGGAGGACTGTTCACCACCCAGTGCGAAGCCGAGGGATTTCGGCGCATCACCTTCCACCCCGACCGCCCCGACCTGCTCAGCCGCTTCCAGGTGCGGATCGAAGCCGATCTGGCCAGCTGCCCGGTGCTGCTCTCCAACGGCAACTGCCTAGATAGCGGCCCGTTGCCCCCCGATCCCGTCACTGGGGCTGGGCGCCACTTCGCCGTCTGGGACGACCCCTTCCCCAAGCCCTCCTATCTCTTTGCCCTGGTGGCGGGCCAGCTTGAGGAGGTGTCAGACAGCTTCGTCACCGCCAGCGGCCGGTCGGTGGCCTTGCGCATTCACGTGGAACCTGGGGATGCGCCCTACACCGGCCACGCCATGGCCTCCCTCAAGCGCGCCATGGCCTGGGATGAGCAGCGCTATGGCCTCGAATACGACCTCGATGAGTTCAACATCGTGGCGGTGCGCCACTTCAACATGGGCGCAATGGAGAATAAAAGCCTCAATATCTTTAATTCCAAGCTGGTACTTGCCGACGCGGAAACCGCCACCGATGGCGAGCTTGAGCGTATCGAGAGTGTGATTGCCCATGAGTACTTCCATAACTGGACAGGCAATCGCATCACCTGCCGCGATTGGTTTCAGCTGTCGCTCAAAGAAGGCCTGACCGTGTTTCGCGATCAGAGCTTCACGGAGGACATGCATGGCGTGGCGTTGAATCGCATCGAAAATGTTTCGATGTTGCGCAATAGCCAGTTTCGTGAAGATGCCGGCCCCACGGCCCATCCCGTGCAGCCTGATGCCTATCAGGCGATTGACAACTTCTACACCACCACGATCTACGAAAAGGGATCGGAGGTGATCCGTTGTCTCCATACCCTGCTGGGTGAGGAGGCGTTCATGCGGGGGATGGCGCTCTATGTGAGTCGCCACGATGGCACTGCCGCCACCTGCGAAGACTTCGTGCAGGCGATGCAAGATGCCGCGCCCGTGCCGCCGCCATTTGATTTCGCCCAATTCCGCCGCTGGTATTACCAGGCCGGCACGCCGCGGCTGCACATCCAGCGCCACTGGGATGGCGAAACGGGAGTGCTGGAGCTGCAGGTGCAGCAACACACTCCAGCTACCCCCGGCCAGAGCGACAAGCAGCCGCTGGTGATCCCCCTGGCTCTTGGGCTGCTGGGTCAGGCCGGCGAATCCTTGCCCGTGCGGCTCGAGGGCGAACCAGCCCCAGCCCGGCTAGCCGGTGATGGCACCCGCCTGCTGGTGATCGACCAGTCCCAGCAGATCCTGCGGTTGGTGGGGTTGCCCCAGCAGGGCCATCCACCTGCCCTTTCCCTGCTGCGCCATTTCTCAGCCCCCGTGATCCTGGAAATGGGCCGGCCCACGGCCGAGTTGGTGCACCTGCTAGCCGCCGACTGCGACCCCTTTGCTCGCTGGGATGCGGGCCAGGTGCTGCTGCGTCAAGCGGTGCTGGCCCGTGCCGCAGGCCGCGAAGATGGTCTGCTGGAAGAGGAGCTGATCGATGCCTTCGGCCGGATCCTGGCCGATCCTTCCCTGTCGGAGGCCAGCAGGAGCGTATTGCTGGCCCTGCCTGGTTTGCCTGAGCTGGAAGATGCCGCCGTCGCCCTTGGCGCTGAGCCCGATCCGCCGGCATTGTTTGCGGCGCTGCTTGCCCTGCAGCAGCGTTTTGGTGCGGCCCTGGCCGAGCCCCTGGCCCTTGCCTTGGAGCGCTGCACGCCCCAGTGGGGCCTGGCTTGGCCAGCTGGTAATGGCGATCGCCTGCTCACCGGCACGGCGTGGACCTGGCGGGTGGCCGCGGGCGATTCGGCGGTAGCGGCGGCGGCGGCGGCGGCGGTGCAGGGCCCCTCGATGACCCTGGCCCGGGCTGGACTTCGTGCTTTGCAGTGCCATCCGATCGCTGAGCGCCAGCAGGCGGTGGAGGCTTTTTATCAACGCTGGCAGCACAAGCCGGTGATTCTCGATGCTTGGTTTGGCTTGGAGGCTTCTGCTCCCTTCTCCGATGGCCTGGAGCGGGTAGCGCGTCTACTGGAGCATCCCCGCTTCGATCCAGCGGCGCCCAATTCGATGCGCGCCGTGCTGGGTGGCCTCGCCGGCAATGCTGCGGTGTTCCATGCCGCCGATGGCTCCGGCTACAGCTTCATGGCCGCGCGCATCGCCGACCTCGACCGACGCAATCCGATCACGGCCTCGCGCCTGGCCAAGGTATTTAGCCGCTGGCAGAGCTATGGACCGGCCCGTTCAGCTGCGATGCATGCAGCCCTCGAGCAGCTGGAGGCAGCATCTCTCTCCCCCAACACCGGTGAAGTGGTTAGTCAGTGCCTGGGCGCTGACTAGTCAGCGCCGCTGCGGCAGAGCTACCGGCGGAGGGGGCATGAGCGGCCCGTTGAAGCTCTGGTGCAGCTGGCGGAAGGCGGCTTGGCGGTAGGCCGCACCCTCTGGGCCGGCGTGGAGGCCCCAAAGGCCCTCCCAATAGAAATAGATCACCCCGTGGCCCCGCTGGAGCGATAGCTGGGTTTTCTGGGCCAGGGTCGCCATGTTTGGTGTGCGGCCGCCGAAGCCCGCCAGGATGCCGATCTCCACCGGCATGCCCCAGCTGCGCGCCTTCACCAGGGCCGGTTGGTTGAGGTCCTTTTCGAAGCCCTTCACCGAGTGGGCGTAGTTCTGCACCACCAGGTCATCGATCAGTTCGCCCAGGGACCAGAGCTCCCAGTCCTGCAGCCAGTGGTTGTAGGCAAAGCGGAAGGGGCCCGGCGAGAGGCTGATCAAGGTGCCTGAGGGCTTGAGCTGGCCTCGCAGCTCCCGTAGCAGACCGGTGAGCTGCTGACGCCGCCAGCGCATCCAGGCCCGATCGGTGTGGTCGTCTGGGGGCTCACGGCCAGTAGCTGCTCGGAATAATTCGCGACTGGTGGGGTCGTAGCCCAGCTCCACCGGCCAGGCGAAGTGGTCGTCGAGCTGGATGCCGTCGACGCTGCAACGCTGCACGATCTCGCCGATTAGGCCGAGAAAGCGCTGCCGCACCCCGGGGTGGGCGGGATTGAGCCACACCATCTGCTTGCCGTGCATGGCCATCTCACTGCTGCCATCCCGGCGCTGCAGCACCCAGTCGGGGTTTTGGCGCACCACGGCAGCGTCGGCCGGCTCCATCAGGCCGTACTCAAACCAGGGGATCACCTGCAGGCCGCGGCGATGGGCGGCCTTGGTGAAGCGACAGATTGGATCGAGGTTGGGGTTGGCCTTCTCAAGGGCCTGCTCCATCGGCGCATGGCGGGAGCGGTGGAAGGTGGTGCCCCGACTCCACACGTTGGGATAGAGCGTGTTGAAGCCTGCTTCGGCAAGCTCCTGCACCGCCCGATCGATGCGGGCGGTGTCGTAATAAAGCGGGCTGGGGCTGTTGGTGAGCCACACCCCGATGCGGCGGGGCTGAGCTTGTTGCGGTTTGGCCTGCAAGGGAACAGCGGCGCCCCAAGGCAGGGTGAGAAAAACGCTCACTGCAGCCGGCAAAAAGGCTTTTAAGCGGGTAAAACGGCGCAACGTCAGCGGAGCTGGTTTCAGAGGATCTGCCTTCAGCGGAACATGCTTCAGCGGAACATCGAGCTCACTGAGCTCTCCTCGTGGATGCGCCAGATCGCTTCGCCGAGCATCTTGGCCACCGAGAGCACCTGCAGCTGGGGGAAGCGGTCGTCATCGCGGCGGGGAATGCTGTTGGTGACGAGCACCTCCTCGAACAACCCCGGCTCCGACATCCGCTCGATCGCCGGTGGGGAGAACACCGCATGGCTGGCGCAGGCCAGCACCCGGGTTGCCCCCCGCTGCCGCAGCAACCGAGCACCTGCGCAGATCGTGCCGCCGGTGTCGATCATGTCGTCGATCAGGATCGCAGTCTTGCCGACTACGTCGCCGATCACGGTGAGGCTTTCGGCCACATTGTGGCCGGAACGACGCTTGTCGATGATCGCCAGGGGGGCGTCATTCATCTGCTTGGCGAAGGCCCTCGCCCGAGCCACACCGCCCACGTCAGGAGACACCACCACCACCTCACCGAGGTCGCGGGTGCGCAGGTAGTCGACCAACACAGGCGAGCCGTAGATGTGGTCGCAGGGGATGTCGAAATAGCCCTGGATCTGGGCGGAGTGCAGGTCCATGGCCAGCACCCGATCCACCCCAGACTTGGCCAGCAAATTGGCCACAAGTTTGGCTGTGATCGATTCGCGCCCGGCGGTCTTGCGGTCGGCGCGGGCGTAGCCGTAGTAAGGAATCACGGCGGTGATCTGCCGGGCCGAAGCCCGTTTGCAGGCATCCACCATGATCAGCAGCTCCATCAGGTGATCGTTCACCGGAGCGCAGGTGGGCTGGACCAGGAAGACGTCGCAACCACGGATCGACTCCTGAATCTGGATGTAGAGCTCGCCGTCAGCGAAGCGTTTAATCACCCGAGGCCCATCTGGAACCCCCAGATAGGTACCAATTTCCCTGGCCAGCGCCTGGTTGGAGGTGCCACTGAAAAGGCGCAGCCGCCTGGTGTCGTGATTCGACAGGCTCGCGCTGCCCTGGGGTGCCACGCGATCAGCGGTCAGAAAACTGGTCACGGCGGGCGCTAACGCGTCGGCTGAAACCTGATGGTAGAAGCGTGCCCGCCCTCTTAGTGCAAACGTCCATGACGCGTATCCAGCCTGGTTGGCAATGCCCGTTGGTGCTGGTGGGGGCTGGTTCGGCGGCTGCGGTGGCGGCGCTGCAGGCTGAGGCCGGTCCGTCGCTGGCCTCGGCCCTTAGCCTGCCCTGGTGCGAACCGCTGGCGACCGAGCAACCGCCTCACTCCCTGGCGTCCCTGGCTGACCATGGACCCGGCCTAGTGCCCCTACCGCTAGATCCCGGCCTGGCGTTGCAGGGATTCGGCCACTGGGCCGAGGCCCTGGGGGCCTGGCGCCAGCCGGTGCTGCTGCTGCTGGCGGCCGAGCAGCTGGAGACCGGTCTGCCGGCGGCGATGACGGCCCTGCTGGCCCAGTGGCGGGTTCCCCTGGCGGGGCTGGTGCAGGCCGGTGGCCTCTGGCAGCCAGACCTGCGCCGTGGTGATGGGCTGCCCTGGTTGGGAACCCTGGAGGAGCCGGGAGTCCTGGCCGCTGCTTTGGCCTTGCGATGGGCGGTGTTAGTCGAGCGCTGAGGTGGCCGGTGCCGGCCAGAGGGGATCGGGCGCGCTGCTGCTGATCTCCCGCAGGGGCAAGCTGGTTCCGCGGGTGCCGGCAGTGGCCGGGGCCAGCGGCAGGCTGGTGAATTGCACGCTTTCGGCCTGGCCCAGGCCTGCTGAAAGCAGGCTCAGGGTTTCCGGGTGGCTCAGGTTGGTGACAATTCCTGCGTTGTTGAGTGACTTGAGCAGGCTGGATAGCGTGCCAAGTTGTTCCGGCAGGGCCATTTCCCGCAGCAGGCTGCGCACCACCAGCTGGTGGTTGTCCTGGCGACTCTCCTCTGGCTGATTTGGATCGCGGTACCGCACCAGTTGCTCCACCTGATTGCCCTTGAGCCGTTGCAGCCCTCCCTGAAGATTGATGCTGAATCGCTGGCTTTTGTCGTTGTAGCGAATGGCCAAACTGGGATTGGCGGCGATGCTTCCCAGTCCGTCCACCAGGCTGCGCAAGCTGGAGCGGCCCAGTACCAAAAAGCGCGCCGGCTGGCCCGAGTCGAGTCCCACCAGGCTGCGCACCGCGTCGGCTGTGAGGGCCACGCCACCGAGTCGATACAGGCTGCCGAGGCTCAGGGGTCGCTTCTGACCCGGCAGCTGCACAGCCAGATTGGGCGGCAAGGTGAGTACCTGCAGAGGCCCCTGGGGATTAACTCGCACCAGTAGCAGGGCATCGGCGTTGGCTGCCCCAGGCGGAGCGGCCTTGTTGAGTGGATCACTAGGGCGCTCGCTGTCCAAACCAATCACCAGCAGGGTGATGCTGCGGCTGGGGGGCTTGGCAAGGTCGGCTGGCGTTAGACGCTGCAGCGGCTGGGTGACCCTGTCGGGTTCGGGCCAGAACACACCTAGGAGACCAGCGCCCACGGCCACACCCACTGCTGCCGCCCCCAGCCGCAACAGGGTGGGTCCCCGGCGGGGTTGGCTTGGGGCGGAACGTCGGGCCATAGGGGCTTGTCGGCAAACCACTTTGGCTCACGCCTATCCGGCCTCCACCCGATAGGTTGTGGCGGCGCAGATGCGATGGGGAAATCCGCTGATGGCTGCCAGTGCTCCCCATGAGCGCGCCCGGCCCCTGGCCAAGGGCAGCGTCTATCCCGCCAAAGATTTATGCAGCCAGTGCGGTCTGTGCGACAGCCGCTGGGTTGCTTACGTGAAAAACAGCTGCGCCTTCCTAGAGCAGCGCTTCGAGGCCATGGAGGAAGCGGCCCATGGCCGCAGCCGCGACCTCGAAGACGAGGATGAGCTGTATTTCGGGGTGCAGCAACGCATGCTCACTGCCCGGTTGCAGCAGCCAATCGATGGGGCCCAGTGGACAGGGATCGTCAGTCGCATCGGTGTGCGCGCCTTGGAAACGGGCCTGGTTGATGCGGTGCTGTGCGTTGGTCAGAGCGAGCACGATCGCTTCACGCCCATGCCCCGCCTCGCCCGCACCCCGGAGGAGGTGCTCAGCGCCCGGGTGAATAAGCCCACCCTGTCTCCAAATCTGGAGGTGCTGGAGCAGCTGCCCGGCAGCGGCATCCGCAAGTTGCTGGCGATCGGCGTGGGCTGCCAGATCCAGGCCCTGCGGGCGGTGCAGCCCACGCTGCCCCTCGACGAGCTTTACGTGCTGGGCTTGCCCTGCGTAGACAACGTCAGCCGAGCCGGCCTGCAGACCTTCCTCGACAGCACCGTCAGCTCGCCGAACACGGTGGTGCACTACGAGTTCATGCAGGACTTCCGCATCCACTTCCGCCACAGCGATGGCCGCGAGGAAACGGTGCCCTTCTTTGGCCTTGACACACCCAAACTGAAAGACGTATTTGCGCCTAGCTGTCTCAGCTGTTTCGACTACACCAATGCCGGCGCGGACCTAGTGGTGGGCTACATGGGCGCGACCTTCGGCCGCCAATGGCTCACGGTGCGCAACCCAAGGGGTCAGTTGCTGCTGGATCTGGTGGAAAGTGAGCTCGACGTGGCACCCGTCACCTCTAGCGGTGAGCGTCAGGCGGCCGTGCAGCAGGGCATCGAGGCCTACGACAAGGCACTGAAGCTGCCTATCTGGCTGGCCAACCTGATCGGTCTGGTGGTGCAACGCCTAGGTCCGAAGGGTCTGGAATATGGCCGTTTCTCGATCGACTCCCACTTCACGCGCAACGCCCTCTGGCTGCGTCGTAACCACCCGGAAAAGCTCGAAGCCCACATTCCGGCGTTTGCTAAAGCCATCATTAGCCGATATCGGCTGCCGGCCTCGTGAATCAGGCCCATCGCCAAGCTGGGGTGCTGCTGCATCCCACCTCCCTGCCCGGTAATGGTGGTTGCGGCAGCTTTGGCCAGGCTGCCCACGATTGGCTTGACCTGCTCGGTCGCCATCGCATTGGCGTTTGGCAACTGCTGCCCTTAGCCCCTACCGACGGCACTGGTTCGCCCTATAGCTCCCCCAGCGGCTCGGCACTCAACCCCTGGTTGCTGGATGGCGAGCGGCTGCGGCAGGAGGGTTTCCTGGAGCCAAATGACCTAGAGGACCTACCTGGAGCCGCTCTGGCTGCTGGGCCGATGGATTTGTCGGTGGTAGCGGCCCGCAGTACGGCTTTGGGGGAGGCCCTGGCCCGCCGCTGGGGTGCCCAGCCCGCAGAGCAGCAACGGGCTTTTGCACGCTGGCGGCGCAGCCAACGGCGCTGGCTCTCAAATCACGCCATGTTCATGGTGATCCGCCGGCTGCAAGGCGGCAAGCCCTGGTGGCAGTGGCCCGCGCCACTGGCCCAGCGTCAAGGCCGGGCCTTGGCGCGAATTGCCGCCGAGCGGGCCGACTGGCTGCTTCAGGAGCAGTTGCTGCAATGGCAGCTGCAGCGCCAGTGGCAGCAGCTGCGCCGCCAGGCCAGCGACGTCGGCGTCCAACTGCTGGGCGACCTGCCGTTTTACGTGGCTCACGACAGCGCCGACGTCTGGGCCCACCGCTCCTTGTTTTCTTTGCGCCCAGATGGCTCGCTCACGGCCCAGAGCGGCGTGCCTCCCGACTACTTCTCGGCCACCGGCCAGCTTTGGGGCACCCCTGTCTACCGCTGGCCCCGGCACCTGCTCAGCGGATTTAGCTGGTGGCTGGCTCGCCTGCAGCGCCAATTTGAGCTGTTTGACCAGCTGCGGCTCGACCACTTTCGAGCCCTTCAGGCCTTTTGGAGTGTGCCGGGTGATGCGCCCACCGCCGAGAATGGCAGCTGGCGCTGGTTTCCAGGCTGGCCGCTGCTGGCCCTGCTCTGGCTGCGCCGCGGCAGGCACCTGCCCCTGATTGCCGAAGACCTAGGCGTGATCACCCCGGAGGTGGAGGCCCTGCGTGATGGCTTCGGTTTGCCAGGTATGAAGATCTTGCAGTTCGCCTTCGATGGCGATTCCACCAACCCCTACCTGCCAGCCAACATCCGCGGTCGCCGCTGGGTGGTGTACACCGGCACCCACGACAACGCCACCAGCGATGGCTGGTGGCAGAGCCTCGGTGACGACGCCCGCCAGCGGGTGGCCGAGGCTGTTGGTGCACCGATTACGGCGCCGGCCTGGCAGTTGCTGGAGCTGGCGTTGGCCAGTTCTGCCGACCTTGCCGTGGTGCCCTTGCAGGATCTGCTTGAACTCGACGACCGGGCCCGTTTCAACACTCCAGGTACTAGTTCGGGCAACTGGACCTGGCGGCTGCAGCAGCCGGTTGCCAGCCTGGATGGGGCACTGCAGGGCTACGGCAACATGGCGGCGCGCTACGGCCGTGCTGCCTCTGCTGGTGAGCTGAACTGACCCGGCTGGCCCTTCATTGGCTGCAGGGGTGAGCCGTTCCAGCTCACTAGATCGCCCGGGCTGGGTGGAGGGGTGAGGATTAGACGGAAGCTGCCACTGAGGGGCAGGCTGAGGCTGCCGCTGGTGTTACGCAGGTTTGAGCGCAGTCCGCTGGCGGTTTCCAGATTGAGCTGGCTGGGCTGGCTTAATTGCAGCTCCAGCAGTCCGGCCGCTGGTGTTTGGGTTGGCCTTGCCCGCCGCAGCTGCCCGACCCCCTGGCCCTTAGCGGCCAGCTCCAAGGGGCGCAGCTCGGGGTAAAGCTGCAGCAGGGCTTGATCAGGCCGCGGCGGTTTGGCCTGGTCACCGGCAGGCAGTGGCGGAATCGGCCGTAGCGCCAGCACCCCCCGTGCTGCCAGTTGCTGCTGCTGCAGGTTCACCGCGTAGATCAGGCCCAGGGTCAGTAAGCCGTAGAGCAGCGTGCCCTGCCAGGTGGTGAAAACATCGATTGAGCCCGGCGTGAAACGACGCAGGAGGGGCTCTCGCCTTTGGCCCTGGAAACGTTGCTGCCAAGCAGCGGGCAGCACCGTTTCCAGGCTGCCCGGTGGCAGCTCTAGGTGCCGCTCGATCAGCGGCACCATGGTGCGCAGGTAGGTGGCTTCCGGTAGCCGGTCGCGCCAGCCTCGCTCTAGGGCCTCCAGCACTGCCGCGCTGATGCGTGTTTCCAAGGCTAGATCCCGCAGACTCAGGCCCCGTTCTTCGCGCCGCAGCCGTAGCCGCTGGCCTGCTGCCAGCAATGGATCGGCCGCAGCTTCGGCCGGGCCGCTTGGGGCAGCTGATACACCAAAGCGCCACCAGCGTCCGAGGAGGCCTCGCGGCCGCTTTGGTGGTGGCGTGGTGGAGGGGCTCAGGGTGGGGGCGTGGGATTAAGCAGTTGCCATTCTTGGCGATCGAGGCGCCGCCAGCGCCCTTCGGGCAATGCGCCCAGCTGCAGGGGGCCGATTGCCAGCCGCTGCAGATCCAGCACGGGGTGGCCAAGGGCCTCTGCGGTGCGGCGTATCTGGCGGTTGCGTCCCTCCCCCATTCGCAGTTCGAGTTCGGTTGCCTGGGGGCGCCGTTTAATCACCACCAGCTCCACCGGTTGGCTGGCCTGGCCATCAAGGGGCACTCCGGCAGCCCAGCGCTCCAGCACCGGGTCCTCCGGTTTGCCCTTCACCCACACCCGGTAAGTCTTGCGGTGGCCGTAGCGGGGATGGGTGAGCCGCAGGGTGACCTCCCCCTGGTTGCTGAGCAGCAGGGCGCCGCGGCTGTTGGCATCGAGCCGCCCCACCGGGTGGAGTCCGCTGCCGTGGCGCAGTTCGGGTGGCAGCAGGTCCAGCACAGTGCTTCTCCCCTCGGGATCGTGGCAGCTGCAAACCACCCCCACCGGTTTGTTGAGCAACAACAGCAGGGGCTGCGGCCGAGCCGCTAGGGGCTCTCCCCGCACGGTGATGCGATCGCGGTCGGGGTCGGCCCGATCGCCCAGCTGGGCTACGGCACCATTCACCTTCACCAGGCCTTGGCCGAGCAGCTGTTCTGCCTGGCGCCGGGAGCAGAGCCCGGCGTTGGCCATCAGTTTTTGCAGCCGTTCGGATGCCATGCCTCCCATGTTCGCGCTTGAAAAGAATGGTAGGTTTGCGAAACCAAAGCGTTTCGTAATCCGGCTCGCCATGCCCGCCCTGCCCGTTCTTGGTTCCACCTCCAGTGCCGGAACTGCCTCGGCCCAGTCAGGCGGCGATCTGGTGCGGAGCTACCTAAGGGATATCGGACGAGTGCCGCTGCTATCCCATGAGCAGGAGATCACATTGGGTCGCCAGGTGCAGGAACTGGTGGGTTTGGAGGAGCTGGAGCAGGAACTGGAGGTTCGACTAGGCAGTAAGCCCAGCCAGGTGGAATTGGCCCAGGCGGCTGGACTGAGCGCGCCCTTGCTTAAGAAGCGTTTGCAGGCGGGCCG
>CAZKER010000251.1:0-1553 GCA_964551845.1 uncultured Cyanobium sp. | reverse complement strand
GCTACGGCGCCGGTGAGGCGGCCGTGCTGGCCCTGGAAGCCGGGGCCGATCTGGTCTTGATGCCGGCCGACGCTGATGACGCCATCACAGCCATCGCTGAAGCGGTGACCAGCGGCCGGCTCAGTTTTAATCAGCTGGAGGCCAGCGCCGAGCGCCGCCGCCAGGCCCTGGAGCGCTGCGCTGGGCCTGGGGCGACCTTGGCCATTCCCAATCCAGAAGCGGCCGCCCAGCCCAACCAGCATCTGGCCTTGGAGCTGGTGCGGGCCACCCTGGAGACATCCAGCGACTGCGGCGGAGCCACCCCCCAGCCCGGTATCAATCTGATCAGGCTGGACTCAGCCCTGGCCGCAGCCGCCGGAGTGCTGAACGCCACCGCTCCAGCCCTGGCGCGGCCCGAATCCCGCGGTTGGCGCACCGTGCTGCTGGAGGCCCGCAGCCCCAGCCCCTGGAGCTCCGACGCCGACGCCCCTCTCGCCATGGAGAGGCTCGGCCCTGGGCCCGTGCTGCTGCAGTTGTTTGTGCGGGGCAATCCCTTCCGAGGCAGCGCAGGCAGCGCCGAGCCCTGGCCTGCGGCACTGCGTCAGTTAGCAAAAGCCGAAAGGCTTGCGGGGCTAGTGGTGTATGGCAGCCCCTACCTCTGGGAGGAGCTGCGCCCACTGCTGCCGCCGGGCATCCCTGGCGTCTACAGCCCCGGCCAGATGCCCCTGGCCCAAACGGAGGCTCTCCAAAGACTGGGCACTGGGCTGGGGCTGGGAGACACTGAAGCGGGCGCCGGCTTCACCGACTAAGCGAGCGCCGAGCTGCCCGTTTCCAGCCCCGTCCGCAGCAGGCCCATGCTCAGTCTCTCGATGATCGTGCGCAACGAAGCCGAGCGGCTGGAGCGCTGCCTGGCCTCGGTGGCGGGCTTCGTAGACGAAATGGTGCTGCTGGACACCGGCTCCAGCGATGCCACCATCGCCATCGCCGAAAGCTGCGGTGCGGTGGTGCACCAGCTGCCCTGGCCAGGGGATTTCGCCCCGGCCCGCAATGAGGCCCTAAGGCACGTGCACGGCGACTGGGTGCTGGTGCTGGATGCCGATGAGTGGCTGCTGCCGGAAGCCCGCCAGCCACTCCAAGCCCTGATGGCCGAGCCGGATCTGCTGCTGATCAACCTGCTACGGCAGGAGCTGGGGGCTTCCCAGTCGCCTTACTCAAATGTGAGCCGCCTGTTTCGCCGCCATCCAGCCATCCACTGGAGCCGGCCCTACCACTCGATGGTGGACGACAGCGTGCTGGCCCTGCTGGAAAAGGAGCCGCACTGGCATCTGGCGGATTGCGATGTGCCTGCGCTAGCCCACGATGGCTACCGCAGTGATCTGCTAGCCAGCGGTGCCAAGGCAGAGCGGCTGCGCCAGGCCATGGAGGCCGACCTGGCCGCCCATGCTGGGGATCCCTACGCCTGCGCCAAGCTCGGCAGCCTGGAGGTGAGCGAGGGCAACCGCGAACGCGGCATCGCACTGCTGCAGCAGGGATTGGCCCGGTGCCCGGTGAACCGCCACCCCGAACGCTACGAG
>CAZKER010000250.1:0-1865 GCA_964551845.1 uncultured Cyanobium sp. | reverse complement strand
GCCCCGGCTGCATCGGCTGGAGCGGGAATTCGACAAAGTGCTGCGCAGCCGCGTGCTCAATCCCCGCTGGATCGAGGCGATGCGAGACCACGGCTACAAGGGCGGCTTCGAGATGGCCGCCAGCCTTGACTACCTTTTTGCCTACGACGCCAGTACCGGTCGAGTGCCGGATTGGGGCTATGGCGCCATCTGCGACCAGTGGCTCGGAGATCAGTCGGTGCGCGATTTCCTTGAGCAGAGCAACCCCTGGGCCCTGCGCGACATGGCTGAACGACTACTGGAAGCCCACAACAGGGGGCTGTGGGAGGGAGCACAAAAGAACCAGCTGGCGCAATTGCGCCAGCTGGTTCTTGACAGCGAAAGCCTGATTGAGCAGCGCTGAAACCACCTAGTCCCGGTACTCAGCTGTTGAGATCTCTGACCATCTGCTTGAAGGGATCAATGGCGCCGGCTTTACCGCTGGCCTGCTGGTTGAACTGGGGCTGGCCTTGGCCCGTAGCGCCAGCCTGCTCCTGCTTGATCGAAGCGGTGCCCCCGGGCACGTTCACTCCGACGGCCGAACCCTTCTTGCGCTGGTCAAGCTCCGCTTGGGACATGGTCTGGGCGAAGGTCTTCTTGACTGGTTTTGGAATGCCGCCAGTGAGATCAATGGCTTTATCGGGCTGGCTGGTTTGCCCGCCCAGGCCTTCAGAGGCCCGGTCCAGCCGGGATTCCATCGAAGCCACCTCTGCCACCATCTCTTTATTACCAGGGCTGTCGGCGGTGCCTGGGAAGGTGCGGCGAATGGTGTTGGACCGCCGCATGAAATCAACGTTGCCCATGCTGCTGGAAGCGTCGGCGTCTAGGAAGAAGGTCTCAACTTCCTTTTTTGGTTGTGGGGTTTTCGCGGGGGAGGGGTTGCCGGCGCGGGTTGCGAACAGGCGATCAAATAAACCCATCGACTGCTAGGGATAAGCGTCAGGAAACCCTAGCGGCCGTGAAGCGCCAGTCCATGGGTATCGGTGCCACAACTCATCAAAAGGCCACGTTGCTGGAGTTCGGCGGCGATGGCCTCGCATACCAGCGGTGTTGGTGTCCAGCGAGGCTGAAGCTGGTAGTCGTACCAGGCCTCGGCGCCATCGAACCCGAGTCGGTCGGCGGCGGCGATCAGCCGCTGGAAGGGCAGGCGGTAGCGGGCGGGATGGGCAAGCAGCATCAGGCCCCCCGCCAGGCGCCCCGCTTCGAGAACCGCTTCAGCCTGGAGCGCGACCCCCACCAGCGCCCGCCCCCGCAAGTAGGGCTCAAGGCTGGGGTGATCGGCATCAAAACCCAGAACCAAAACATGCACCAAACAGCCCTCGAGCAGGCAGCTGATTTCCACCCCTCGCCAGAGGGTGGGCACGACCAGGCCCTCGCTAGCCGCCGCCGTAAAGACCTCCAGGGCAGGCCCATGGGCGGCCAGGCTGTGGTGATCGGTGATGGCCAGGTGCTCCAAACCAAGGTCTAGGGCCTGCTGGGCAAGCTCCCGAGGGGTCAGGCTGCCGTCGCTGCAGACGGTGTGGCAGTGGAAGTTCGCCCGGCCAGGGCAGCAGGATGGTGTCAGCTGCTGAAGTACCTGCCTCAGGGGGTGGTCAGGCACTCGGGGACAACCGCTCCGCCCGCAGCCGTCGCCAGCGGGCATAAAACTGAATCGAAGCGGCCATAAACACCACTAAAGCCACGATGAACCAGGTGGCGACACCAGTGGGGAATTGATTTTTGAACACCACCAGCATCACTACGATCACCAGCAGCAGGGTGGGCAGCTCGTTTAATGCCCGCAATTGCTTTGGGCTCCAGCTGCAGGCTCCTCTGTTGAGCTGGCCCATCAACCGATAGCAAAAGGC
>CAZKER010000249.1:0-4670 GCA_964551845.1 uncultured Cyanobium sp. | reverse complement strand
ATCCCCTGCGGTGACAGCACGCCCATCGATCAGGGCGCTTGCCTCGACCACGGCCACGCAAAAGCCGGCCAAGTCGTAGCGGCCCGGCGCATAGAAACCGGGCATTTCGGCGGTTTCCCCGCCGAGAAGGGCGCAGCCGCTTTGGCGGCAGCCGTCGGCGATGCCCTCCACCACCTCGGCCATGGCCTCTGGGCTGAGCTTGCCTGTGGCGATGTAATCAAGAAAGAAAAGGGGCTCGGCCCCGCTGGTGATGACATCGTTGACGCACATCGCCACCAAGTCGATGCCCACATCGTGGTGGCGCCCATAGGCCTGGGCCAACTCAAGCTTGGTGCCAACTCCGTCGGTGCCTGAGACCAGCAAGGGATCCCTCAGCCCGGCCGGCAGCCGGCACAGGCCCCCAAAACCTCCGAGGCCGCCCACCACCTCAGGTCGTCGGGTGGCTTCAACGCTGGATCGGATGCGCTCCACAAACGCCCGGCCTGCGACCACATCCACCCCGGCTGTGCGGTAGTCCATCCCGTGGGAACCCATCTGCTGCTCCGATCCTCCGATGCCATCCGCCCTTGGTCGGGGCCAATTGCCCGATTGGCACGCGAAGCGATTAGCGGCGCTGATGGCCCTGATTTGGGTCGCTGATGCTCGAGGGCCTTGTCGACCCCCGCTCAGCCCTGTAGGGGCCTGCTCTGGTCGCTTGGATGACAAATGCTGATCAATCTTTTGGGTGTCGTTTTTGACCAAATCGCCTGGCTGTAACAGTTAACTTTGCTTCGTCGTCAATTCCCGATAGGAACTCCGAACGCGAATTCGCATCTCAACTCCATTCAGTTTGAGAACGAATCCAACGCTGACGAATCATTTATTGCCTTTGGCTGGTGATTGCCGCGATTGCGGCGAGTTTCGTTTGTTATGCGCAGCACCTTCTCCCTTGGGGCCCTCGCCCTGCTTCTCTCCGGTAGTGCTTTGGTTCCCGCCATCGCCGAGTCCAGCCTTGCCGCAACCAGCAATGAAGCTGTAGCGATGGCTGTTTCCAGTCCTGAGCCCCAAGGTTCCGCTCCTGAAGTCGCCATCCGCGAAGTTGATCGCGAAACAGCACCCGAGGAAAGCCTGATCAAGCAGGCACCTCCCACTCGTATCGCGCCCACCCCTAAGCCAGCCCCCCGCGTGGTGCACAGCGCCAAGGGAGAGGCCAGCTGGTATGGCCCAGGTTTCTTTGGAAACCGAACTGCCAACGGTGAGGTTTTCCGTCCCGGCACTCTCACGGCTGCCCACCGCACCCTGCCTTTCGGCACCAAGGTGCGTGTGACCAATCTCTGGAACGGTCGCACCGCTGTAGTTCGCATCAATGATCGGGGCCCCTTCCACGGCAACCGCGTCATTGATCTTGCCCATGGAGCCGCCCAATCCCTAGGACTCACAGCCAGCGGCATTGCTCAAGTGCGTCTCGACGTACTTCAGTGAGCTGAGACCAGTCGAACTGTTTGAGCAGCCCATCCGCCAATCTGGCGGGTGGGTTTTTTGTTGAGGGCGGCAGCCCTTCTTCCTGTGGATCTGCTCAAAACTCGCCAAGACCTAGCCGCCTGGCGGCGACGGCTGCAGGGTCCCCTGCATTTCGTGCCCACGATGGGGGCCCTGCATGAGGGCCACCAGCAGCTAATTCGCCGGGCAGCGGCGCCGATGGCAGGGTCTTGGCAGCCCCCCGCCGTTTTGGTGAGTGTGTTTGTAAATCCACTCCAGTTCGGTCCCGGGGAAGACCTCGAGTCCTATCCACGGGACCTCGCAGCAGACATCGACCGCGCTGCCGTCGCCGGCGCCACAGCCCTTTTTGCCCCCAGCGTGGCGGAGATCTATCCCCAGGGCGATGCCGACCTAACCCGTGTGTCGCCGCCTTTGATTTTGCGCCAGGGGCTATGTGGCCGCCACCGGCCTCAGCACTTTGAAGGGGTGGCCACCGTGGTGATTCGCCTGCTAGCACTGGTGCGTCCTGACCTCCTGCTGCTAGGCGAAAAGGATTGGCAGCAACTGGTGATCCTGCGGCGGGTGGTGGCGGATCTGGGCTTGCCGCTGCGGATTCAGGGATGCCCCACGGTGCGGGAGGCCGATGGGCTGGCCTGCAGCTCCCGGAACCGTCGCCTTTCCCCATCTCAGCGCCAGCAGGCCGCGGCGCTGCCGGCTGCCCTGGCAGCCGTAGTGACCGAGGTGCGCACTGGTCAGTGCGATGCCGCGTCGCTTACCTCCCAGCTAAGTCAGCAGCTGGAGGGGGCGGGCCTGAAGTTGGATTATGTGGAGTTAGTGGCTCCTCATAGCCTGGAGCCACTGCAGCAAGTGCAGGGCCTGGCCTTGCTCGCCGCCGCAGTGCACTGCGGTCCCAGCCGCCTGATCGACCATTGTTTTCTGATGTCTCGTCTGCCGATAGTTGCCATTGATGGACCAGCGGGGGCTGGCAAGAGCACCGTCACCCGGGCTTTTGCCAGGCAGATGGGCCTGGTTTATCTGGATACCGGGGCCATGTACCGGGCTCTCACCTGGTGGGTGCAGCGCCAGGGGGCCAATCCTGCTGATGCTGCGGCAGTGGGGCCTCTGCTGCTGGGCCTAGATCTGCAGCTCAGTGCCGGCGCCGATGGCGAGCAGCTGGTGAGTATCAACGGCCACGATGTGACCGAGGCGATTCGCAGCCCTGAGGTCACAGCCCAGGTGTCCCTGGTGGCGGCCCATGGCTGTGTGCGTCAGGCACTCACGGCTCAGCAGCAGGCCATGGGGCTTAAGGGGGGGCTGGTGGCCGAGGGTCGCGACATTGGCACGGCCGTTTTTCCCGATGCCGAGCTCAAGGTGTTTCTGACGGCCACGGCGGCGGAGCGGGCCCGCCGCCGCGCCCAGGACCTAGAGCGGCGCGGCTTTGCGGTGCCCCCGCTGGCTGAGTTGGAATCCCAGATTGCTGCCCGTGACTACCTGGATTCGAGCCGGGAGGTGGCGCCGCTGAGCCAGGCAGAGGATGCGGTGGAGCTGGTTACGGACGGCATGGCCATTGAGGCGGTGATTCAGGCCCTAGTAGATCTGTTCCGGCAGCGGGTTCCGGAGGATGCCTGGCAGGCATCTGGCGTCTAGTCGTCTATGGCCTTCAGCAGTCCGGCGCAGGCGTCTTCCAGCAAGTCGAGCACGTGCTCAAACCCATCGGCACCGCCGTAGTAGGGGTCCGGTACCTCGTGCGCGTCAAAGCGGCTGCAGTAGCCCACCAGGGGCTCGATGCGGGCCTGCTGCCCGCCTCCACGGTCTTCCCCACGCTCTTCCCGGGCCAGGGCCTGCACGTGAGCCAGGTTGCTCGCATCCATGGTGAGGATGTGGTCGAAGTGGTTTAGGTCGGCCAGCTCCAGCTGGCGAGCTCGGCTGGGCAGCTGGATGCCGCGGCGGCTGGCGGCCTTGCGCATGCGGGCATCTGCAGCTTTGCCCACATGCCAGCCACCGGTGCCAGCCGAATCCACCACAAACCTCTCACTTGCCTCCGCCTGCTCCATCAGGTGTAAAAACACCCCCTCAGCCGCCGGGGAGCGGCAGATGTTGCCCAGGCAGACAAACAACACCCGTTTCATTGCTGCTCCAGCCTTGAAAGGGCCAATTTGGCTCGTCGCTGCACCACCGGAGGAGAGCCCTCGGCCGCTTCTCGGAGTGTGACCAGGCCTTGCTGGGCCGCTTGTCGTTCGCCCCCCCCCGCGGGCAGGCCACCTGCAAGCGACTCCAGCCCCACCGCCACCGCATAGCGCACCACCCACTCGCCGTCGCTGGCGGCAGCCAGCAGGGCCTCCAGGCACTGACGCCGCACGGCCTGCTGTTGCTCAGGGGCAAGGTCATCCAGCTGCAATTGGCCGAGCCCCTTAGCGGCGGCTCGGCGCACACTGGCGGCGACATCGCTGCCAAGGGCATCGAGCAGCAGCTCTAGCCCGCGTACATCGCCGATGCCTGCGAGGGCCCGCACAGCCCAGGCCCGGGCCCCATAGTTTTCGGGGTCGAGCTGCAACAGGGCATCAACGGCCGCTGTTCCCAGGCTGATCAGCCCCTCCACGGCAGCTACTGCCGCACCGGGGTTGTTGAAGCCCAACACCTCCACCAGCACTGGAGCTGCGCTGGCATCGGCGCAGCGGGCCAGTTCCTGAGTGGCTTGCATTAGGGCTAGGGCACTGCCGGCCTGTTGCAGGGCTGCAATCCTGGCTGCCACCGGTGAAACCTGGCTCATAGCAATGCGTCCATGCAGGCCAGCAGGGCCTCGTCGCCGGGGTCGCCGTTGCCCTGTTCCACGAGCCCTCGCAAGGCCATCAGTTTCAGACTGTTTTCGGCCAGGGTGGCGGCAATGGCTTCAAATCCAGGCCGCCAGCCGGCGGCACCTAGGTCCATCAGGGCTGCCCGCCGCACCTGCAGCTGGGGATGGTCTAGTAGACCCACAAGCAGCTCCCCCCAGCGCGCCTCACCGCTCAATTGCAGCAGGGTGCGCGCGGCAGCGCTACGGATTAGGGGGCGCTCGTGTGCGAGGAAGGGTTTCACTACGGCCAGCACCCGTGGCTCGTTGACGCCGATGTCGCCCAGGGCTTCCAGCAGGGCTTCGCAGGGTTCCCGCAGGCGGGGGCTGTTGGGCTGCTGGGAGCCAGCCACGGCGGGCCCGGTGGCTAGCCTCTCGCAGA
>CAZKER010000248.1:0-15053 GCA_964551845.1 uncultured Cyanobium sp. | reverse complement strand
TGGCGGGCGATGTCGGCAGCGTGGGCAGCGATCTTGTAAGCGATTAGGCCTTCACGCACATCTTCGGCGTTGGGCAGTCCCAGATGCTCCTTGGGTGTCACATAACAGAGCATCGCTGTGCCATACCAACCGGCCATCGCTGCGCCAATGGCGCTGGTGATGTGGTCGTAGCCGGGAGCGATATCGGTGACCAGAGGGCCGAGCACATAGAAGGGGGCCTCACTGCACTCCTCCATCTGCTTTTTGACGTTGAATTCGATCTGATCCATCGGCACATGGCCCGGACCCTCCACCATCACCTGGATGTCGTGCTCCCAGGCGCGGCGGGTGAGCTGGCCAAGGGTTTTCAGCTCCGCCAGCTGGGCGGCGTCGGAGGCGTCGTGCTGGCAACCAGGCCGCAGCGAATCGCCCAAGGAGAAGCTGCAGTCGTAGCGCTTGAAGATTTCGATGATGTCATCGAAATGGGTAAATAGGGGGTTCTGTTTGTGGTGATAAAGCATCCACTGGGCAAGGATCCCGCCACCACGGCTGACGATGCCGGTGAGGCGACCCTTCACCAGAGGCAGGTGCTCAATCAACAAGCCGGCGTGGATCGTCTGGTAATCAACCCCCTGCTGGCAGTGCTTCTCAATGATGTGCAGGAAGTCGTCAGCATCGAGCTTCTCGATTGAGCCATGCACGCTTTCGAGCGCCTGGTAAACAGGCACCGTGCCAATCGGCACCGGCGAAGCATTGATAATCGCCGTGCGCACCTCATCGAGATTGACGCCGCCGGTGGAGAGATCCATCACCGTGTCGGCGCCGTATTTCACCGCCAGACGCAGTTTGGCCACCTCCTCATCGAGATCGGAAGCATTGGGGGAGGCGCCGATATTGGCGTTCACCTTGCAGCGGCTGGCGATGCCGATCGCCATCGGCTCCAAATTGAGGTGGTTGATGTTGGCCGGGATGATCATGCGGCCCCGAGCCACCTCCTCCATCACCAGCGATTCGGGCAGGTTTTCCCGCTTGGCCACATAGGCCATCTCCTCAGTCACTACGCCCTGGCGGGCGTAATACATCTGGGAATAGTTCGCGGTGCCGCGACGCTTCTCGATCCAGGCGCTACGCATGTGAGGCTGCAGATAGGGCGGGGCGCAGCCTGAGAGTGGTTTCACAATCCAGTTCCACTTCCCTGCGCCGGCATTACCCGGATCAGGTTCGGAGGGTGTGATCTCAGCCCGAAGCCGCACTAATGCAGCGGGGCACCCCTAGTGACCTTCCCAACCTAGCTCTGCAGACCATTGAGCGCCGCGGCCACCACCCGGTGGTCGGGGTCGGCCTGAAGCTGCTGCAACAGGGCCCGGGCCTCGGCATCGCCCTGCTCCCGCACCAGTCGGGCCAGGATCTCGGCGCCGCCCACCCGCACCGTGCCATCGGCGTCTGTGATCGCCATCGACGCCAGCTCCAGCAACCAGGCCGGATCAATGGCCGGCTGCTCGGCCAGAGCCGAAAGGATGCTGCAGCGCACCAGCCACTGCTGATCGGCTGCAAACACATCACGCAGCAGGGGCCAGGCCCGCTCCAGGGAATGGCTCACCAGGGAGTTGGCCGCTTCCGCCCGCACATTGGCGTCCTCATCGCCCTGCATCGCAACCACCAGCGCCTGCCAGCCGGCCTCGTTTTGCTTCACCCCGAGGCCGGCGCAGCTGAGCGAGCGCACCATGAACATGCTCTGCTCCAGCCCGATCAGCAGTAACGGCACGGCCTGCTCCACCGGCACCTCCCGCAAACCCACCAGGGCGGGCATGGCCCGGCTGGGGTCTCCGCAAAGGATGGCCTCACGCAGGGCCGCAAGATCGGGGGAGGGATTGGTCATACATCCCCATCGTGGCGCAGGGCCGCCAGCAGCTCACGCCGTCGCCGCCGCCGCCCCACGGCACTCGTTACCAGCAGGCCGGTGCCAATCAGCAGGGCCGGCAGGGCTGGGATCCGATCGACGCCGCGGCGCTGCAGCAGCACCAGCAGTGCCAGCAAGATCAGCAGGGGCGAGGAGAGGGCCAGCAACCCCCGCAGCCAGGGCCTTTGCCTCACGGGCGCCGCTCCATCCAGCGCAACAGGCTCAAGGTGAGCACGCCAATGCCCACCGGCAGGGCCGCTTCGTCAGGAGCGAAGCTGTTGCTGTGCAAAGGCATGCAGCCCTGAGGCCCCGCCACCCCCAACCGAAACATGGTGCCGCGGGTGCCATCGAGCAGTTCGGCGAAATCTTCTGCTCCCAAAGACGGCTGCTCGAGCCACTGCACCTGCGGGCGACCGAGCAACTCCACTCCAGCTTCAGCCACCAGCTCGGTGAGGGCCGGGTCGTTGTGCACAGGTGGTGAAATCAGCCGATAACGCACCCGGGCCTCACCGCCATGGCCGCGGCAGAGGGCCTGCACCGTGTCTTCGATCCAGCCCGGCAGCTGGGCGTGCACGTCGGTGTCGAGGCAGCGCACCGTGCCCAGCAGGCGCACATGATCGGCGATCACATTGAAAGCCTTGCCGCCCTCGATCCGCCCGAAACTCACCACCACCGGATGCAAGGCATCAAGGCGGCGGCTGATCGCCTCCTGCAAACCACTCACCACCCGGGCCGCAATCCAGATGGCGTCGGTGCTCTGGTGGGGCCGGGCGCCGTGGCCGCCCTCGCCCAGCACCTCCACCTCCAGCTCACCGGCCGCCGCCGTAAGGCTGCCGCTGCGCACGCCGATCGTGCCCGCCGCCAGGCTGGGAAACACGTGCACACCAAACAGGGCTGCCACGCCGTCCATGGCCCCATCTGCCTTCATCCAGGCCGCGCCCTGGGCCGTTTCCTCGGCGGGCTGAAACAACAGCCGCACCCGGGCCGTGAGCAGCTCGGGGTGGCGCTCGGCAACCTCCGCCAGCAGGTAGGCCACCCCCAGTCCCACGGCGGTGTGCAGGTCGTGGCCGCAGGCGTGCATCAAGCCTTGCTGGGTGGAGGCGTAGTCGAGGCCGGTGCGCTCCTCCACCGGCAGGGCATCCATATCCACCCGCAGGGCCACCAGGGGGGCAGGCAAGCCGTCAGGGCCATGCTCTGGCCCCAGCTCCGCCAGCACGCCGGTGCGGCCAACGCCCTCGCGTACCTGCCAACCCCAGCGCCGCAGCTCACCTGCAACTAGGGCAGCGGTCTGCTGCTCATGGCCACTTAACTCGGGATGGCGATGGATATGACGCCGCAACTGGATCAACTCCGGCAGCACCTCGACCAGGGCCTGCTCAAGCCCCAGGGCCTGCCAATTCAAGCTGCAGGGTGTTGCTGTCATACGAGGGCCATCGTTCAGGAGGCCAAAGCGAGGAACTGCGCCAGAGCTTCCACCGGCTCGGGGGGCCAGCGCCGCGTCGAAAGCAACCATTCTTGCTGCCGGTAGCGGGGATCGAGGCCAGAGGCCGCGGCCCAGTTGCTTTCAGCCTCACCGCGAGCCCCCTTCTGCCAAAGCAGCGCCGTGAGGGCAGCGCGGGCATCGGCAAACAGGGGATAGCGGCGGATCAGGTTGCGCAGCTCCCGCTCGGCCTCGGCTCGGTCGCCCAACTGGAAGGCCGCCAGGGCGGAGCTGGAGCGAGCCATGGCAAAGCCTGGCCTAGCCAGGGAAGCGGCTTCAAAGCAACGGCGCGCTTCCTGCCAGTCGCCCAGGGAGCCCTGCACGTTGCCGAGGTTGTAAAGGGCTGAGGCGCGCGGTTCACCCTCGTCGCTAGGGGCGCGCTCCAGGATCCAGCGGTAGTCAGCTTCGGCGGCAGCCCACTGGCCCAGGGCCTCCTCGGCTGTGCCGCGATTGAGGTGGGGATCGGGGCTCTCGCCGTCGAGCTGCATCGCCTTGGTCTGGTCAGCAATGGCAGCGCGGGGATCACCCAGGGCGAGCTGCACATTGCCGCGATTACTCCAGGCCGCCGCATCGCCAGGGGCCACCTCCAGCACCTGGTTCCAAAGGGGCAAAGCCTCATCGAAGCGCCCCTGCCGGCTGGCGCTGAGGGCCTGCTCAAACAGCTGGGGCAGCAGCAGCTGCAAGCCCAGCAGCAAAGAAAACAAGGTGGCGATCATGGTTGGCCTCTGGTCATGCGGCCGCGCCGGCCGGCCAGCCCAGGTGGTTGCGGCCCGCCGCGGTAACCAGCCGACCCCTGGGGGTGCGCTGTAAAAAGCCGAGCTGCAACAAATAGGGCTCCACCACCGCTTCCAGGGTGGCGGAATCTTCGCCGAGGCCGGCGGCCAGGGTGTCGAGACCCACGGGGCCGCCGCCGTAGCCTTCGAGCATCAAGGTGAGCAGGCGCCGGTCGCTGGCATCGAGGCCGCGGTCGTCGACGCGGTGCAGGCTGAGGGCCTCAGCCACCAGGGGCGCGCCGATGCGGCCATGGCCCCGCACCGAAGCCACATCACGCACCCGACGCAGCAGGCGGTTGGCGATGCGGGGGGTGCCACGACAGCGGCGGGCAACTTCCAGGGCGGCCTCACCCTCAAGCTTGATCTGGAGCAGGCCAGCAGCCCGCTCCACAATCTGCTGAAGTTCATCGAGCCCGTAAAACTCAAGCCGCTGAATCAGGCCGAAGCGATCCCGCAGCGGTGAACTCAGCGATCCGGCCCGGGTGGTGGCACCAACAAGCGTGAACGGTGGCAGATCCAGGCTGCGGGTGCGGGCCGTCGTGCCCTTACCCACGGTGAGATCGAGGCGGTAATCCTCCATCGCTGGATAAAGAATTTCCTCGGCCACCCGGTTGAGCCGATGAATCTCGTCGATGAACAGCAGCTCATGGGGCTGCAGATTGACCAGCAGGCCGACGATGTCGCGGGGGCGCTCCAGGGCCGGGGCGCTGGTGATGCGGCAGCGCACGCCAAGCTCCTCGGCCAGCACTAAAGCCATGGTGGTTTTGCCCAAGCCCGGCGGGCCGTAGAGCAGCACGTGGTCGAGGGCCTCCTGGCGGGCGCGGGTGGCCTCCACGGCGATGGCCAGCACCTGCTTTAGCTCGCTCTGGCCGATGTAATCAGCCAAACGTTTAGGGCGCAGGCTGTCTTCCCGAGGCACGCCACTGCCAGCGGCGGGGGCCTCCTCGAGCACGGGGGCGGGATCCAAAAGGCGCGCTGGTGGATCGTCGCGGCTGGGGCGGCCGCGGGGCGCCGGGGATCCCGAGGAGACGATGGCCATGCAGCGAGGGTACCGGGGGCTCCCTAGGGTCGGGAGATCAAGGGGACGGTTGCGGAGCAGCGATGGCCAAGGGCGGAGGCAAGAAGAGCGCCAAGGCCCAGCGCGATGCAGCTAACAAGCTGCTGGCCGACAACCGCTTTGCCCGGCACCAATACGAAATCCTCGAAACTTTGGAGTGTGGCCTCGAGCTGTTTGGCACCGAGGTGAAGTCGATCCGGGCCGGGCAATCAAACCTGCGCGATGGCTTCTGCCTGATACGCAAGGGGGAGCTACAGCTGCACAACGTGCACATTTCGCCCCACAGCCACGCCGGCGCTTTCTTCAACCACGAACCGTTGCGGGTGCGCAAATTGCTGGCCCACCGGCGCGAAATCGACAAGTTGCGGATTGCCCTAGATCAAAAAGGCCTCACCCTGATCCCCCTGAATCTGCATCTCAAGGGTTCCTGGATCAAGCTGACAATCGGCCTGGCCAAGGGGCGCAAACTGCATGACAAGCGCCACGAAGAGCGGCGCAAGCAGGACATCAAGGACGCCAAAGCTGCGATCGCCAGACTCTGAGCTCAACCCTCGGGAGAGGTTGACGGCGCAGGCACAGGGGGCGGTGGCTCTGAGGGCCCGGGGGCTACCGGAGCCAGGGGCGCCTGGGGAGCTTCCTGGGGCTGGCCTGGTGGCACCTGGGGTAAGGCCGGCGGCGCCTCGACAGGGGGTGGATCGGCGCGCAGCGAAAGGGTGATCAGAGCTGGAGCTACGCCTTCATTGGTGACGAGCAGCTGCACCGGCGAGCTCTTCTGGGCCCCCAAACTCACCACTCGCAAGGGCCCCTTGGCTTCCAGTAGTTCGCCACCGGCACCAAACACACTCATCTGCATCAAGGGCGAGCCGTTCACACCCAGCACCAGGCGATAGCCCGGCGGCAGCCGCACTGGGAACAGTCGGGCACCACCAGCCTCCACCTGGGCTGAAAGCACCTGGGTTGCCTGAGCCTGAGCCTGGATCGCCTCAATCTGCACGTTGGCCAGGGCCTGCTCCGCCGCGGCAAACCACAGCTGGCGAAAGGGCTCAGCTGGGATATCAGCACCGGGGCGGCCGGGCAGCAGGCTCTGGGCACTACCCGAGACCAGCTGGCGCAACACAGCTGGGCTGAGACCCTGGCTCACCAGGGCCTGCTGGCGCCTTTCCCAGTCGCCGTTGGTATAGGAGCCCAGGCGACGGCGAATCTCGAGGGGAAGTTGCTCCACCCGAGCCAGCCACTCCTCAGCGAGCTCATTCCAAACCTTGCGCAGGGGGGCATCGTCAAGGGAATCGCTGGGCAAGCGGCCGCCCCGCTCCGGGAACTGAGCCAGCAGGCTGGCATCCACCAACTTCAGGAACCAGCCCCGATCCACCTGCATGGCCCGCAGCCGGTTGAGCAGCTGCTGGCGCTGGTCCACCTCCGCCGGCGGCAGGCTGTTGGGCAACTGCAGGGCAGCGTCGGGGGTGGGCAGGCTCAAGCGGCCGCGGCTCAGCCACCACCAGCCCAGGGCAGTGCCCACAACGGCCGACAGCACCAAGGCAATCACCACCGGCCAGACGCCGCCTTCAGCGGCCTCCTCCCGCTCCTCCAGACGGCTACGCAAAGCCGCCACGGGCGGTAGGGGCGGCTCCGGAACGGGCTCGACAAGCGCGGGTTCGGCAGGGGGGGGTGCTGCTGCGGGCGCAGAAGGGGCTGCGGGCGCGGGGGTGGGCGGGGGCACAAGGGCGACGGTGCGATCGGCGCGGGGCACCGGACCGGTGCTCTCCGGCATGGGTATGGCCTGGAAGGCGGCCAGGGCCTGGGAGGCAGAAGCGAAACGCTCACCAGGCTCGCGCTCCAGTAGGCGGCCGATTTGGGCCTGCAAGGCCGGTTCAGTACTGAGAGCCGCTGGCCAGCGCCAGGCCATGGTGACTGGATCCAGCAGCCTGGCGGGCTCCTCACCGCTAAGCAGCACCAGGGCCACTACCCCGAGGGCATGCAGATCCATCCAGGGCTCGGGCTCGGCGACGCGAACCCGCTCGGAGGGGGCGTAGCCCGGGGTGGCCGCGGCCGTGCCGGCCACCAGGCCGAAATCGAGCAGCACCGGCAGCCCGTCGCTATCGCGGCGCAACAGGTTGGCGGGGCTGAGGTCACCGTGCACCAGCTCCTGGCTATGCAACACGGCCAGCACCGGCAGCAGCTGGCGCAGTAGCAGCAGCACCTCGCCGGCACCGAACACCAACTGGCGCTCAGCACGGGCCTGCAGCAGCAGTTGGTAGGTGCGGCCGGCCTGCCATTCGCGCACTAGCCACAAACCGTCCTGGGTCTGGATGGCCGCACCGAGCCGGGGCACCTGGGGATGCAGCAGCCCCTGCAGCCGGCCCCAGAGTTGGCGCGCCCGAGCCGGATCGATGCCAGGATTTAGCAGCCGCAGGGCCATCGGCGCATCGGCGGCTAGCTGATCGCTGGCCCGCCAAAGTTCGCCCTGGGGAGCCTCTCCCAGCGGGGCGGAGCTGAGGCGTTGCTCAAGCCGATAACGCTCGCCGATCAACTGACCCACCTGCGCCGCCATCAGCCCACCCCCAGCAAGGGGCGCTGGGGCTGATGCAACCCCTTGCCAGCCAGCCAAGCGGCGTCATAAAGCCGCGATCGGTAGCGATCACCGCTGTCGCACAACACGGTCACGATCGTGTGGCCAGGACCGAGTCGCCGGGCCGTTTCCACCGCCGCGGCCACGTTGATGCCTACCGAGCCCCCCAGGAACAGGCCCTCCTGCCACAGCAGCTGATAGATCGTCTCGAGCGCGGTCTGGTCGCCGATGCGCACGGCATCATCGATAGGAGCGCCCTCCAGGTTGGCGGTAACGCGGCTATTGCCAATCCCCTCGGTGATCGAACTTCCCTCACTAGCCAGCTCACCCCGGCTGGCCCAGCTATGCAAGGCACTGCCGTGGGGATCGGCCAGCACGCAGCGTACGGACGGGTTCTGCTGCTTCAAATACAAGGCAACCCCGGCATAGGTGCCGCCGGTACCGGTGGCCGCCACCCAGGCATCCACCGCCCCGTCGGTTTGCTGCCAGATCTCCGGACCGGTGGATTGGAAGTGAGCGCGGCGGTTGGCCAGGTTGTCGAACTGGTTGGCCCACACGGCCCCGGGCGTTTCGGCGGCGATGCGGCCCGAAAGCCTCACGTAGTTGTTGGGGTCGCGGTAAGGCACCGCAGGCACCGTGCGCACCTCGGCGCCGAGACTGCGCAGCAGGCCGATCTTCTCAGCAGATTGGGTGTCGGGAATGACGATCAAGGCCCGGTAGCCGCGAGCGTTGCAGAGGTGGGTGAGGCCGATGCCGGTGTTGCCGGCGGTGCCCTCCACCACCGTGCCTCCAGGCCGCAGCAGCCCCTGCTCCTCAGCCTCCAGCAAGATCCCCAAGGCCGCCCGGTCCTTGACAGAGCCGCCGGGATTCATGAACTCGGCCTTGCCGAGGATCTCGCAGCCCGTTTGCTCGCTTAGAGCGTTAAGCCGGATCAGGGGCGTGTTGCCGACGGCGCCCACGAACCCTGAAGTGATGCCGGCCATATCCGCGTGCGTTGCGTGGCGGGATCGTAGGCAAGGCCCCTATGGTCGGGCCTGATTTGGTCCAGGATTGGCGGCAGCGGCATGGGGCAGGAGCTGAAGGCGCGCTACGCGCAGGTGCGCCGACGCAGCCTCGAGCTGGTGGCCCCCCTGCAACCCGAAGACGTCTGCCTGCAGGGCATGGCCGATGCCAGCCCACCCAAGTGGCACCTAGGCCATACCACCTGGTTTTTTGAGCAGTTTGTGCTGCGTAGGCCAATGTCGCCGGCCGCCTGGGGCTTTCTTTTCAACAGCTATTACGACGCAGTAGGTGCCCGCCACCCCCGACCCCAGCGGGGCCTACTCAGCCGGCCGGTACTGGCCGAGGTGCTGGCCTGGCGGCAGCAGCTGGATGGGGCCCTGCTCACCCTGCTGGAGCAGCTGGAGCCCGGCGATCCCCGGCTGGAGCTGGTGGAGCTGGGGCTGCAGCACGAGCAGCAGCACCAAGAGCTGTTGCTGATGGATTTACTTGATGGCTTCAGCCGCAACCCGCTCGAGCCGGCATATGGCCCAGAGCCGGAGGCTGCATATCAGGCGAGCATTGCCCAGGCACCCACCTGGCTGCAACACGGGGGAGGGCTGGTGGAAATCGGCCATCAGGATGGCGGCTTTCATTTCGACAACGAGGCGCCCCGGCACCGCCAGTGGCTCGAACCCTTTGCGCTCAGCTCCTGCCTGGTGAGCAACGGCGATTTTGCTGCCTTCATTGCCGATGGCGGCTACAAGAGGCCGGAGCTGTGGATGAGCGAGGGGTGGGCAGTGGTGCAGGCCCGGGGCTGGCAGGGGCCGCGCTACTGGCGCGATGGCGAGGAGTTTTCTCTGGCGGGGCGCCAGCCACGGCGCTCCGAGCTGCCGGTGCGGCATCTGAGCTGGTTTGAAGCCGATGCCTACGCCCGCTGGGCCGGCGCCCGGCTGCCGGGCGAAGCCGAATGGGAGCTGCTGGCACCCCAACTTGAGCAGGCCTTCGGGATGTTGTGGCAGTGGACCGCCAGCCCCTACCGGCCCTATCCGGGCTTCGCGCCGGCTGCCGGGGCGGTGGGGGAATACAACGGCAAGTTCATGAGTTCCCAGATGGTGTTGCGCGGCAGCTGCTTCCTCACCCCGCCCGGCCACGAACGACTCACCTACCGCAACTTCTATCCGCCAGCGAGCCGCTGGATGGCCGCCGGCCTACGGCTAGCCCGCGATGGGGGCTGAAATGCAACTAATCGACCTCCACCCCGAACCGGCTGACATGCGGCGGCTGGTGCTCGAGGGCATGGCCCGGCAACCGCGTCAGCTGCCGGCCTGGCTGCTGTACGACGCCGAAGGCTCACGGCTGTTTGAGGCGATCTGCGAGCAGCCGGAATATGGGCTCACCCGCACCGAAACGGCCTTGCTGGAGGCGCGGGCGCCTGAGCTGGCAGCAGCTCTGGGGCCAGGGGTGCTGGTGGAGTTTGGAGCCGGCAATGCCCGCAAGGTGGGCCCCCTGCTCGAGGCACTGCGGCCCCCGGCCTATGTGGCCCTCGACATCAGCTCCGACCATCTAGGCCCCGCCTGCCAGGAGCTCCAGGCGCGCCACCCGGCGGTGCCAGTGCTGGGCATCTGCTGCGATTACAGCGCCCTGCGTCAGCTGCCCGAGCACCCCTTGCTCAGCGGCCAGCGGCGCCTGGGTTTCTATCCGGGCAGCTCAATCGGCAACTTCAGCCCCGAGGAGGCACAGACACTGCTGCGGCAGCTGGGCCAGCTGCTAGGCCCAGGCTCCCGGCTACTGATCGGCATCGACCAGCCCAAAGCAATGGAGCGGCTGGAGGCCGCCTACAACGATGCCGCCGGCATGTCAGCAGCCTTCGCCCGCAACCTGCTGGTGCGGCTCAACCGCGACCTGGCGGGCAGCTTCAACCTTGAAGCCTTCGCCTACAGCGCCCGTTGGCAGCCCGAGCAAAGCCGCATCGCCATGGCCCTGGTGAGCCGCGAGGCCCAAGCGGTGAAGCTGGCGGGAGAGATCTGGAATTTCGCCGAAGGGGAGCCGCTTATCACCGAATACAGCGTCAAGTACGGCCCGGACTCGTTCGCGGCACTGGCCGCCCGCGCCGGCTGGCAAAGCGCCGGCCGCTGGAGTGATCCGGCCGGCGACCTATCCCTGCATCTGCTGGTGACGGCAGACTCCTGAACAGAGGCAGAAGAGCCATGGGTCGCGAAGAACAACGGGCCGCCATGCGCCAAGTGCGCGAGGACCTGATCGCTGAGTTGGAGGAGCTGTATCGCAACGCCTTCGATCGCATCGGCAGTCAAGACCTGGGTGAGGGAGCGATCGCCAGGCTTACCCAGCTGCTACTGCGCTCCCGCGAAGCGGCGATCACGCCGCTGCAGCAAGAGATCGAAGCGCCGCTGATCACAACGCCCGCGGGGCAGCCCACCCCGTGAGCTGGCTAGACGAACTGGAGGCGCGGCTAGATCAGCAGCTGGCTGCCTTTCTCACCGCCAACCCCAGCCAAGAAGCCCTGCTTGGCGAGCAGGAAGCGAGGGATCGCCAGGCCCGGCTAGTGGGGCAGCGGCGTCAGTTGCAAAGGCAGGCGGAACAGGAACGCCAGGCCTTGCTGCAGTTGGCCACTGAAATCCGGTGCTGGCTGGAGCGGCTGGCCAAGGCCCACGCCGCCGGCGCCACAGCCCTGGCCGAGCGGGCTGAAGCCCACCAACAGGGCCTGATGGAACAGGGCCGTCAGCGCTGGCAACGCCTGGGTGAACTGGGGGTGAGCTTCGCGGCCGTGGAGCACGAACTGCGCGAGCTGGAGAGCCGTCCCCGCCAACCACGGGCCTCCAGCCTGGAGCAGGACTGGGCCGCCTTCGAAGCCGCACAAGCCCTGGAGCAGCTGCGGCGGCGCCAAAGCTGAGCGGCCGCTACCAAGGCTGTCTTACCAATGTTGTGTCATTGACTTTGTACAGCTGTACAGAATCCGAGAGCCCCAAAATCAGGGAATCCCTCAATCCGCGATCGCCTTGGGTTTTCTGCTCTCCAAATTGCTGCCGCTGTTGCTCTACCCGCTAGGCCTGGGCCTGGTGCTGCAACTGTTGGCCCTCAGCTCAGCCCGCCACGGCGGCCTTCAGAGGGCCAGTCTCTGGCTCAGTGGCACCGGCATCGGCCTGATCTGGCTGTTCGCCATGCCGCTAATCAGCCGCCAGCTGATCTGGGGCCTGGAGGAGCAGGCAGCGCAGCTCACCCCGCGGCAGCTGCCCCAGGCCGATGCGGTGGTGGTGCTGGGCGGCGGGCTGCGGCCGGCCCTGCCGCCCCGCCAGGGAGTCGAGGTGGCGGAGGGGGGTGATCGGCTGCTGCGCGGCGTGCAACTAGTCCGCCGCGGACTGGCGCCCCTGCTGGTGACCAGCGGCGGCCGGGTGAGTTTCACCAGCAACGATCCAGCCCCGCCAGAAGCCCTCTGGGCCCGGGATCTGGCCCTAGAGCTGGGGTTGCCTGCGGATCGGATCCTGCTCAACCCCAGCTCTCGCACCACGGCAGAGGAAGCCCGCGACATCGGCACCCTGGGCAAGCAACGCGGCTGGACGCGGGTGCTGCTGGTAACCAGCGCTTTCCACATGCCCCGCTCCCTGGCCAGCTTCCGCCAGCGCAGTGGATTGACAGTGATACCAGTGCCCTGCGACTACCAGCTACCTGGCCGGGCTTACTACGGCCAGCCCAGCATTGGCAACACAATCAAGGGCCTGCTACCCGATGCAGAGGCGCTGTATCTGAGCAGCGTGGCCCTGAAGGAGCACATAGGCCTGGCGGTATATCAATTGCGCGGCTGGAGCTGAACCCCAAGCTTCTCTGGCCTAATCAGGCCTTGGGCGCAGGTGGCACCAGGCTGACGCCTTCTGGCGGCGGGGTGGGGTCGGGGTCGGCGATCAGCATGTGCTGCAGCACGATCTCGGGACGTTCACTATCCCGCCAACGGATCCGGTAGGCGGGCATCTTGGTGCCGCGGCTGGTGGTTTGCTCCACCGGCTCCATCACCCAGCCCCGGCGGGAGCGGCCCTGGGGGTTGCGCTTCACCACAGCATCCGCGTGTTTGAAGCGAAAACCAACGCGCTCGCCACTCATGGAATCGCTGACCCCGGATGGGGAAGATTGCCTACTAGAGGGATTATCCCATTGCGCCAGGCCCGGGCTCCGGACGCAGCAGCGGAAAGGCGATCACATCGCGGATCGAGGGGCTGTCGGTGAGCAGCATCACCAGCCGATCGATGCCGATGCCCAAGCCACCCGTGGGTGGCATGCCCACTTCCAGGGCCTGGATGAAGTCCTCGTCAACGCCTTGCGCCTCGTCGTCACCGGCAGCACGGCGTTCCTGCTGGGACTCAAGCCGCTGGCGCTGGTCCACCGGATCTATCAACTCGCTGAAGGCATTGGCGGTTTCACGGCCAACAATGAACAACTCGAAGCGCTCCACCATGCCAGGCTTGCTGCGGTGGGCCCGGGCCAGGGGAGAGTTCTCCACGGGGTAGTCGATCACGAAGGTCGGCTGGATCAGATCCGCCTCCACCCGCTGCTCGAAGGCTTCAACTAACAACCGGCCGACGGAATCAGCGAGGGACGGCACCTCCAGCCCCTGGGCCCGCATCGCGGCAGCAGCTGCCTCGCGGGAACCGAAGGATGTGAAATCCAGCCCTGTGGCCGCTTGCACCAACTCGTGCATGGTGGCCCGCCGCCAGGGGGGCGCCAGGTCGATGTCGGTGCCCTGGTAGCTGATCGAGGTGCTGCCGCACACTTGCTGGCACACATGGGCAAGCAGCTGCTCAGTGAGCGCCATCATGTCGGTGTAGTCGGCATAGGCCTGGTAGATCTCCACCGAGGTGAACTCGGGGTTGTGGCGGGTGCTGATGCCCTCGTTGCGGAAGATGCGCCCCAGCTCGTAGACCCGCTCGAAGCCGCCCACCACCAGCCGCTTGAGGTGCAGCTCGGTGGCGATGCGCAGGGTGAGGGGCAGATCCAGGGCGTTGTGGTGGGTTTCAAACGGCCGGGCATCGGCACCGCCCGGCACGCTCTGCAGCACCGGCGTTTCGATCTCAAGAAACTCGCGCTCATCGAGCCAGCGGCGCATGGAGCTCACCGCCACGGCACGGCGACGGAAGGTTTCGCGGGTGTGGGGCGACACAATCAGATCGAGATAGCGCTGCCGGTAGCGCTTCTCCACATCCGCCAGGCCGTGCCACTTGTCTGGCAGGGGCTGCAGGCTCTTGCAGAGCATGGTCCAACCCTTCACCTTCACAGAAAGCTCACCGCGATCGGTGCGGCGCAAGCTGCCCTGCACGCCGATCAGGTCGCCCGCATCCACCAGGGTGGTGAGCTGGGCAAAGGCTTCCGGGTTGCCTGGTTGCGCGGCAGCCAGGGTGGCCTTCTCGATATAGAGCTGAATCGGTCCTGTTTCATCCGCCAGGGTGAAGAAAGCGAGCTTGCCCATAACTCGGCGAGTCATCACCCGGCCAGCCACGGCCACTTCCAGCTCCCGCTCCTCACCGTTGGCTAGGTCGGCATGGGCCAGCTGCAAAGCCGCCGTGCGGTGACTGGGCTCAAAGCGCAGGGCATAGGGACCTTGGCCGATGGCGGCAAGGGTGGCGGCTTTCTCAAGACGGGTCTCGCGCAGATCCGACAAAGCAGACAGGGGGGCAGAATCGGCCCATCCTGCAGGAGCGCTAGCCGTTGGCAGCCAGGCTTGCCTCAGCCATCCGCTGGGAGGCGTAGCCGGTGCCACGCACCGTGAGGATCAGCTCCGGATTACGGGGATCGGGCTCGAGTTTGCCGCGAAGGCGAGCCACATACACATCAACGACCCGCAAGTCGGCGGCGCGGCGGGGGGGATAGCCCCAAAGTTGCTCAAGGATCTCGGCGCGAGGCACCACCCGACCTGGCTCGCGGAACAGCAGCTCAAGCAAGCTGAATTCGGTGTAGGTAAGCCCGATGCGCTCGCTATCGCGGGTCACCTGGCGGCGGTTGGTGTCTACCACCAGATCCCCGACCCGCAACACGCCGCTGCCACTGGGCACCTCGCGGGGCTCAGCAGAAGCCGAACCGCGGCCCACCCGGCGCAGGATCGTGGCGATGCGGGCTTCGAGCTCCTTGGGGCTGAAGGGCTTGGGCAAATAATCATCGGCGCCGAGGTCCAGGCCCGACACCCGCTCGGCGATGGCATCAAGGGCCGAAAGGAAAATGATCGGCACGCAGGATTCGGCCCGCAGCCGGCGGCAAACTGCAAACCCGTCCAGCTTGGGCAGCATCACGTCGAGCACGACGAGATCGGGCTGCTC
>CAZKER010000247.1:0-1593 GCA_964551845.1 uncultured Cyanobium sp. | reverse complement strand
CGGCGGCGATGCGCTTTGCCAAGGTCTGAATTCCCATAACCCAATGCCAGGCCCAGTTGCGGTGAGCCCCGCCTCTCCAGAGCAGGTGCTGCGCGAGGTGTTTGGCTACGGCGCCTTTCGCGGCCCCCAGCAGGAGATCGTTGAGCATGTGGTGGCTGGTGGCTCGGCCCTGGTGCTGATGCCCACCGGCGGTGGCAAGTCGCTTTGCTACCAGATCCCGGCCCTGTGCAGAGCCGGAACGGCAGTGGTGATTTCGCCCCTGATCGCCCTGATGCAAGACCAGGTTGAGGGGCTGCGTCAGGCGGGTGTGCGCGCAGCGGCGCTGCACTCGGGCTGTAGCGCTGAGGAAACCGCCAGTACCTGGCGCAACCTGCGGGCGGGCCAACTGGATTTGGTCTACTTATCTCCCGAGCGCTTGCTTGCGGGCGACACCCTCGAACGGCTGGCGTCCCTGCCCCTGGCCCTATTCGCTATTGATGAGGCCCACTGCGTCTCCCAGTGGGGGCATGACTTCCGCCCGGAATATCTGCAGCTGTCGGTGCTAGCCCAGCGATTTCCCGCTGTGCCGCGGCTGGCCCTCACCGCTACGGCCGATCCCCGCACTCGCGAGGAGATCCGCGCCCGTCTGCAGCTGGAGCAGGGCCGGGTATTTCTGGCCAGCTTTGATCGCCCCAACATCCGCTATTTGCTGCGCGACAAGGACAATGCCCGTCGCCAGTTGCTCGAGCTGCTCGCGGACCATCGCGGCGATTCGGGAATTGTGTACGCCCGCTCGCGCAGCAGGGTGGATGGCTTCTGCCGCGACCTGCAGGCGGCTGGCTACGACGCCGTTGCGTATCACGCCGGATTGGATGGGGCGGTGCGCAGCGCGGCCCTGGAGCGCTTCCGCCGCGAAAGCGGCGTGGTGGTGGTGGCCACAATCGCCTTTGGCATGGGCATCGACAAGCCGGACGTGCGTTTTGTGGCCCACGTGGATCTGCCCAAAAGCCTGGAGGCTTACTACCAGGAGACAGGCCGCGCCGGCCGTGATGGCCTGCCGGCCCTGGCCTGGATGGTGCATGGCGCCGGCGATGTGCCCCAGCTGCGTCGCTTCATCGACGACTCGGACGCGGAGCAGCAGCAAAAACGGGTTGAGCACGGCAAGCTCGATGCCCTGATTGGCTTCACTGAGGCCAGCGGCTGCCGGCGTCAGGTGTTGCTCAGCCACTTCGGCGAGGCCCTGCCCGAGCCCTGTGGCAATTGCGATCTCTGTCTTGAGCCAGATACGGCCGTCGATGCCACCGAGTCGGTACGCAAGGCGCTGTCAGCCGTGTTTCGCACTGGTAGCCGTTTTGGTGCAGCCCACCTAGTGGATGTGCTGCTGGGGGCGGACACGGCTCGGATTCGCGAGCTTGGCCACCAGCAGCTGGGCGTATACGGCATCGGCAAGGAGCTTGACCGCAGCCAGTGGCGCAGCCTGTTTCGCCAGCTGGTGGCCCAGGGGCTGCTGCTGGCCGACTCCGAGCGCTACGGGGCCCTGGGATTCGGCGAGGACACCCGGCTGAAGCCGTTGCTGCGGGGCGAGGCCCAGCTGCGGCTGCGGCTGCCTCCGCC